>NZ_MKVC01000026.1:0-8926 GCF_001899125.1 Dysgonomonas sp. 37-18
GCTTTATTTTATTAGTAAGCAGCGTGTTATCACAAATGCTACGCATAACCATATACTGAGCATAATGATGCTTATGCATCACTATTCATAAGCATCATTGTGTAGGAGGTTATTATTCAAAAGAAGATTCTTTGATTCTGACAGCCTGTATTGACGGCAAGAAGATAGAAACTATTGAAGTATCGCTCTCAAAACTTCAAGTTATACAAAGCAGAGGAGTATGTAACAAGAATACCGTGTACCACAACCAAATAGTACAACTTGTAGAGAAAAATATACCTCTTATTGAACAGAGATTAGCAGCATAAAGAAATAGTAACAACCAAATCAAAATAATCATGGCACAGGAAACAATGGAAGATTGGATGCAATATGCGAAAGATTTGGCAAAAGCAGAACGTGAACTAAAGATCGAACACTCGGTATATATCACTTTCGAGATACGACACCAAGACGGACACAGAGAGATATTGCATAAAATTGACCTACCCCGTGATATGGTAGACCGATGGCAGTGGCTTATCGAATGGCGCAGGGAAAAACTCGTCTGTAAGTACCCACGGAAGAAAGTAACCGTTTATCATTGTGCCTACGATAAGCGGACAGGCTTACAGACAGGGTTTAATTTCCTATTATCAAAAGTCGCATCGGCAAAAGCGCAGATAACCAAAGTCGAACGAAAAATAGCGAAATATATCGACTATATGACGCACAACGATTTATTCTTCAATCCCGAAACGGATGAGCCATTACTCAAAGCCAACGCCAAACTGGAACAGAAAAAGAGAAATTATAATGAAGCCTATGCTATTTTACAGGCGGAAGTAATCAAACACAAAAATAACAAGGATATGTATAAACTATTTGTAGGATTTAAGAAATTAGGTGAGTTCAAGAGTATATTGGAAGCCAAACAGTTTGCCGACAAGTGTGGAGAAACGGGAGTGTTTAATCTGATAGGTCATCTGTATAAGGACAGTTGGTATGTCTTTGAACATCTGAAACCTAAAGAAGATAAAGAGGACAATGATAATGCGGACTGAAAATTTCAGTCCGTTTCTTTTTTCAATGAGCCTGAGCGGATAAAAAAGAAACAAAAAACCGATAGCGAAATTTTCAAATTTGATTATTTATTGCATTTCGAAATTTCATAGGATTAGCAACAAATCTGAATGTATTGGTAACACCACCGGTTGTAACGAGGATTGAACCAAAGCCGAGAATACGCCCCATAACCCCTTGATTTATACGCAGACCTTCGCATTTTGTCAAAACCAATTCCAAGGCATCTCTACTGAAAACACCGGATTTGAGGATAACCCGTTTATTGGTTACAACATATTCCGTACCCATCTTTAATAAAATCCTTTTTATTAAACTAAGACCTCCTAACACCAACAATCCTAAGCCTATGTAATGCAGAAATGAGCTTGTTGTAACAGGATAGAAAATAAGTCCAAGTAATAGTAGAACAGCAGGAAACACAAAAATATACCAGTGTATATTTGCTTTATATACTATAGTTTCTCCTGTTTGTAGATTATTATTTATATAGCTCATTGTAGTTTGTTTTTATGTATTCACAAATATAGTGAAAATAAAAATCGGATAAGATTTAATTATCCGACTTTTTAACATTTTATTTAATCAATCTCCTCACTCCATAATTTAACATCACTTGGAGCCGTTAGATACGAATAAGTCATACTTATCCAGTTGATAATATACAAAATCACCATCATGGTCATCATACTTCCTCCTCTCCGTTATCATTATTGAATGTAAAGCTCAGAGTCACATTGTTCCCTCTGTTATCGAAAAAGTAAATATCAATCACCTGTTGCTCATCAGACAGAGAAGTATAATAGAATCTGAATGATTCCTTTGTCAAATCATAATAATCATTTGGCAGGAACGGTTCACTTTCATCTATTCTCAACTCCCCTTTCCCATCAGGCTGAAAATACCTAAACCGATAAGTCGCTTCATCAAAATAGCCACCTCGTTCCAACTGACATCTGATTTCAGCAGTTTCTCCGACTTTCAGTTTTTTCGGCACAGGCAAGTGAGTAATCTGGAATTCATAGCCTTGGCGAATATCAATATCATCGCTACAGGCACACGCTATTGCAGCCAGCAATAGCGTAAAGATTATATATGATGCACATTTTTTCATTTTATATTTATTTTATATTGTTTTATTTCCAATTACTTACAAGAAAAGGAATTTCCCTTTCAGTGTATTATTCATAAGTATTTCCGCATTACTCATACTATAAGCAATCAGCATAGAGCCATTCCTTGGTTGCATTCCTTGTGTTCCATCCGGCTTATAAAATCGGATACGGTTATACAAGAACTTAATAGCTGTAGCATATTGGAGAACAATATCATGGAACCACTTGGCTTCAATTTTGGCAAATACCAAAGCAATACCATTGTTATGTTCAGCCATTTTCATAAGAAATTGTTGGATTAAAGGATTGGAATATGGAGGATTGAGCCACACTCTCCCTTCCCATTCCTGTCTTAAGCCATTTTCCTTTGTTGTATATATTTTCCTTGCGGATTTATTCAGTTTGTAAGCCTCTAAAGATGTTGCAGGATCTAAATCAAATTCTCCTAATGATTGAATAATTTCTTTCGGAGTATACCATTCGTCATTCTCTTTCATCTGCTAATTGATTATTACTTTAAACCCAATTCCGACCTGTGTATGGAATTTATTAATCTCTGAACCAAAGAGTATCCGTTCACGGGCATTGATAAGCAAAGCGAACCTGTCCGATAAAAATGTTTCAATCTCAAATGACACCGCACCACCATATAAGAAATTGTCTTCATTGATAATGGTTGCTCCATCAAACAACAGTTCCTCTCCCCAATTCACAGTTTCATAACCAGCCATAGCAGAAGCTCCAATAGAGAAAAATACTGTTTTATTTGCATCAGATAAGAATTTCAAATAGTAACCGCCTTCTACTGTTATCTGCGATACAGGAATCAGCATATCTCTATATTCATGTGATTTCTGCATATATTCTGCTCCGAATACCCAACGGTTACCATTCTTGGTATAAGTAGATAGAGCCAGACCAGCGAAGAACGCCTGCCCGTCTTTCTTTTCCAACGTAAAACCATCAACAAGACCACCCGTTACCTGTATGCCTTTCTGTCCCGGTAGATAGCGTTGAGCCTGAGCCTGTCCTATTAGGGCAAGGCTCAGAATAAAAAATAGTGTTATACGCTTCATCTTATTTGACCTTTAGTTCGTTAATCTCTTCCGCTCTCAACAGATCCTCATTCTCAATCACAAAGGACTGGTTACGTCCGCCATTTTTTTCAAATAGTTCTATAACCAGCTTCTTATCATTAGGGATCGTTATTTTATCGATTGTAAATACAGTTCGTTCTGTTTGATTACCACCAACTGTTGACATAAAATTGTATGCACGGAGTGGATAGATGACTGTTTCCTGAATAGCGGTTTGCTTCATCATTTTCTTATCGACAACTTTCATCCGCACAAAGTCAATATCGAAAGGAATATTTGAAGAGTTCTTGATAGATGTATGCAGATACAACAGGTTATTATGCGAATAGACACCTTTCAACAGATATTGAATACCAAATCGTTTGGACCCGATATGTTTAACAATCCGTTTATCTGTATTGTATATCGCTCTGTTTATCAAATAGACGATGCGAGGCGATTCGCTTCCCAATTCCTTCAAGTAAATATCCATCGAATTATTCGGGCGGTTGGTCGCAATACCATCGTGCATAAAATCTTTCATTTCTATATTGAGCTTCTCCGGCTCATTGGCATACTTTACATTAAAGGTGTAATAGCTACCTTCTTCGGTTATCACAGCCATATTGGTCTCCGTCTCAAAATTGCGGAGAGCAGCTTTTACCCGAAGGATATTTTCTGATGTTCCCGCTTTACCTGCAATAATACGGTTTGAACCTAAGTCCACATATTGGATTGCAGCAGGAAATATAATATGTACCGTCTTGTCGAATGTTACCTCTAGTCCGTATGGCGGTATCATTCGGTCAAAGGTTATTTTCTTGGATAGACCCTCATAATAATCCCCATAAGTAGGTTTAAGAACCTGTTGCAGATCCTCCTGCATCTGTTCCTGTGTTTCCATTGTTGCAGGAGTTGTTTCTTCTGTTTGAGCATTAGCTGTCATTGTTATAATAGCTAATGCGAATAATAAAATATATTTCTTCATTGTTCAATCTTGTTTTAATTTGATAATAAATAGGTCTGTGACCTTAATTGGCTTTCGGCATTAGCATTACCTTATAGCCCGATTTGAGTGTAACCTTTACTTCCTTTATCTTCTTCTGCATATATGCTGATAGGCCCTGTATAGCACCTTTTGTCAGGTCAGAGGTCAGTTGAGCACCAGTACTCTCAGTCATGGTAAAGCTTGTACCGACACTATTTCCCATGTTCGCCATTATTTCTTTAGCAGCGTTCATCTCCAATGAGCCGGGAATATAGATGCCCCGCTGCCCGTCCGAATCATAGGCGGACATTTCCACCGGAATAATGGTCCCTTGATATTCAATCGAAGATATTTGTATATCCATCCGTTCGCCTTGAATCTTGGCTACTCCTGTAACTATGGTATTCTCCGGAATAATCATTGTTCCTGCCATCAATGGCTCTGTCAGCCGCAAGCGGGTAGTCTGCCCATTGATTACCGTCTGATCGTCATGGATGACAGCCGATATGGTATTTTTCTGCGAAACGCCCATTTCTCCACCCATTGTGTTGAAACTTGTATTTCTGGGTTGGTCATACATGAGAAAATAATCTTCGTCGGATAATCTTTGGGACAAAGCAGAAACCGTTTGATTCTGTATCTGCCTGATGGGAGTAACTTTTGTCTTACCATTGCTATTTTTCACTGTCCCGTTAGAGATTCGTTTACTCAGGCTTTCTGAATTGCTGCCATTATCCTGTTGTGCTTGTGGTAAATACTTCGCAGCCATCTCATAGGATTTTTCCATCAGTAGCAACTGTTCGTCCATTGCACTTTTCGCACTTTCCTTTTCCTCTATACGGGATTCCAGTTCCTCCAGCTTCTTTTTCAGTTCTTCTTTCTCAGGGTCGGTCTTAGGCTTTTCGTAGAAACTACCTAATGTTTTATTGATATCCTGATAAGCAGTAACCGAGTTACTTATCGGTGCCTTTTTGTCCTGCTGTTGATTCGGCTGTTGCTCCGGTTCATCAACAAGGGAAAGCGTGACTTGTTGCTTATCTTTGGTTTCACCCTCCAGAATATCCATATATCCCTGTAAAGACTGCATCCTGTCTTTCTGCTTGTTTTGCATCTGTTCCTGTTCATAGGCATCTTTCTTGTCGCCGATAAGACCGCCACCATCAGGATCAGGTATGTCGGCATTCAGCCCGATACCTTCCTGTTCTTTGGCTTTATCCGCATCCGAAGGAGCAAATATTAGCCACATACAGCCTGTAAAAACAATCGCCATCAATGCAAATACCGCATACTTTTTAAGCTTTTGTTTTTGCTCCGAACTTATTCTTGATTGTTCGCTCATATTCTTTAAATCTCTACTTGTTAATACTTATATTATCAATAGAATCTTGCTTCATTCGTTGTTTTTCCAAATCAAGCAAATCTATATCGGTAGGAAAATCCATAAAATCGTAGACATCCTTTCTCTCCTGTTCCAGTTCCAACTGCCTGATATGCTCTATCTCCATCTGTTCTTTTTTCTCGCTATCTTTTCCCCAATTATAAATTGTGGAGAATGTGAAGTAGAGATTGCCAATTGTTAGTATCAGGAGCATTATCAAGATGATTACTATCCGTTTGTCAGGTGTCAGTTCCCCACACAGGTCTTTGAGTTTATCTTCAATCCAATACCGGACCTCTCTCAATCTTTCTTTCATAGGCATGGTTTTAGCGAGTAAGCACCCTTATATCTTTATTCTCTTTTACTTCAAATCCTTCGATAGTAAATCCATGCGGATTGTTATCGGAACGGACGGAGTTTAATAACCGGCAATAGGTTACCAAAGAACGTTCGGTAATGTTACTCTCGCGGATAATCATCTGTTTACCATAGGTAGCCACCTGATAGGGATAGACATTCAGATTACATACAACGCTGTCTATCTGCATCATCTGATTGATATTGCCTGATATAATCCGGTTATAATATCCTTTCTCCGATAAATCCTTATAATAATTGAAAGCTGTTTTATCGGAAAGGAGTAATGCCCTGTTGATATTGCTTTCGATAGCACTCTTATCAGGAGACAGGGTAAAGAAGAGCTCATGAAAACGCCTGACGTGTTCCCTCGCTTCTACAGGTCGGTTTTGCGATAAATCCTGCGAAAGAGCGAGCATCAGTGATTTTCCATTGTCCAGTACATATATTTTCTGACGTTGGGCTTCTGCGAAGTCGTATGCGCTATACACGGAATAACCTGTAATGATAGTACACATACACAGGAACACAATGCCGAAAATGCGGAGTTGCTTAAAGCTTGTTTCTATATTTTTTAATGATTTAAATTCCATCTTTCAAATTTGTTAATTAGCCTATTTTGTCAGTCTTATAGGAATAATTGGGAGCGGTGGCTCACCGCCCTTTTAGGCGACCAACTATATTCCCCCCGGCAGCTCCCGCAGCACCTCCGGCTATTGCCCCACCTTTAGTTGCTGTTTGATTTATGTTCTTACCGAAATTCCCCATGCCTCCGGCAGATATTATCCATCCGGCAACAGTCGGAATGGTAAAATACCCGACAATACCTATAATCAGGAATACAATGTAAATGGCATCCGAACTGTCCAGTGAGAAATTAGGGTCAGCTTGCATCCGTTCAATATCGGCTTGCAGCATTAGTGATTGGAGTCGTGCTAATATCGTACTGAACAGATCCGAGACGGGCAGCCACAGATATACGGAAACATACCGTGTTATCCATTGAGTAAGTGTCGATGAGAATCCATCCCAAACAGATATAGCAAAAGCTATAGGTCCGAGTATAGCCAGAACTATCAGAAAGAAGGTCCGGATTACATCTATCACCAATGCAGCAGCTTTGAAGATAACCTCCAGTATTTCCCGGAATGCTTCACGTATCCATTTCTTGGCATTGTATAATCCCCGCTCGATATACATTCCCGCTATCTGTCCTGCATCGGTAATTCCCAGTTCATCCAGTTGAGCCTCGAATATCTCGTTATCGACTAGATAAGCCGTTTCGGGATTTCTCCGCATGGCTTCATATTCCAGCTTATCTTTCTGCTCTGCGTATTTTTGCATATCAAATGTTTCGGATTGAAGCATCCCATGTGTTCCCTGAACGACAGGACTCATCACGCTGTTGATTGTTCCTAACACAACACTTGGGAAAAACATGATGCAAAGACCGATGGCAAAAGGACGAAGCAAGGGATAGACGTCAATCGGTTCTGCACGGGAAAGGGATTGCCAAACCCGATGGGCAACATAGAATAATGCTCCCAGTCCGGCTATCCCTTTAGCCACCCCGACCATGTTGCTGCACAAGGGCATCATCTGGTCATATAGAGTCCGCAGTGTTTCGTGAAATTGGTCAAAATCCATTTTTCAATTATATTATAGATTACCAGTAACGTTCGTTTGGGTTACCATACAAGGCATTGACACGGGCTGTCTCACCTTTTTTCTTTGCCCGTAGATAGGAAACCCCGATATTCTTGTTGGTATAGTAGCGGACAAGATTCCTATAACTAACCATCGAGTCGTGACAATTATCCACTACTTCCATACGGTCTTTGTCTGTCAGGGAAAGTGTACTGATATTTACAACTCCTTTCAGTTCGTTCAACACATCATTGCTCTGTTCCAACAGTTTGGCATATCCTGATGCAATGGCATTCAATTCATCGATGGAGTAATTGGGATCGGACATCATCTTTTGGAAATTATTGACATAGATATCCGAAATCTCACCAACCATCAGAATAGTTTTCTGTACTTTTCTGGCGTCTTTTACCAGATTATTCACCGCTTTCAGCGCATCATAGTATTGTTTTCCCTGGTTATAAACTTTCTGAACTTCCTTGAAATTGTTTATCATATTTGTCGCTGTGGTAGTAGTCTGGGTAACATTACGGGTTGTATTGACAATTCCTTGCGCCAGATTTGAAGGGTCTACTACTGTCCATTGGGCACTCATATTCGTTGTGAGAAGTACAAGGCTTACGCACAACATGAAAATTTTTGCTTTCATATTGAATTTGTTTTTAATTAAAAAAATGAATGTTTACTGACTTCGTTTACTCTCTGCCAGTTGTTTAATAGCCAGTTCTATATTCCCGTCCAGTTTATTGGCAAGGTTGAATAGCTCCAGCTTCTCGGTTTCTTCAGTCGTGAACGTAAAATATTCTTCAAGACTTACTTCGGTAGCATACACAGCCGATTGCACTCCACCTAGTCCAATCCAAACTTCCTTATAGAGCCTGTTCGGATTGTTCGCCATATTGATGGAGAGAATCTGTGCTCGTTCTTTATCGGTCAGCCCCAGCATCGCTTGTATCGAATCAAACTTGTTCATGTATTTGCGCTGGTCAAGCAGGATTTTACAGTCGGAATTGTTGATAATGGCTTCCTTAACGATGGGAGACGAGATTATATCATCCACTTCCTGCGTTACGACAATGGCTTCTCCGAAGAATTTACGGACAGTTTTAAAAAGATATTTTATATAATCTGCCATCCCTTCTTTGGCTATAGCCTTCCACGCCTCTTCTATCAATATCATCTTACGGATACCTTTTAACCGCCTCATTTTGTTGATGAAGGTTTCCATAATGATGATGGTAACTATCGGGAACAGGATTTTGTGGTGTAGGCTAAGCACCCAGCGCCATATCATATTACTATG
>NZ_MKVC01000027.1:0-8602 GCF_001899125.1 Dysgonomonas sp. 37-18
TCATAGACAAGTATATCAAAGAACTGCAAGAACATTGAGAATACATTGAGACTTTTACCCTCTCAAACATAACTCCCTAAATATCAATTTATATTTGCCCCTGTCGACAAAAAACAGGGGTATGCGCAACCCCATTTATTAATGTTATAAATTCATATTGCTATGAGTGAAAATTTAGAAATGAGGGTTTCTGCATTAGAGAAACATTTGTATGCCCTTAAAAAGATTTTGTCTTTTGAAGAAGCAAGTAAGTTCCTTAACTTATCTAAGAGCTATTTATATCAGCTCACATCAAAGGGTATAATCCCCCATTACAAACCACAAGGTAAGATGATCTACTTTGAAAAAGAGCTATTGGAAGATTGGTTAAGGCAAAATCCTATTCGAACAAAACAAGAGTTACAAAACGAAGCTGCTAATCGGGTTATCTCATCCAAGAAGAAATAACTCTTTTAGGCTCGTCGGGAGGAGTGGTCTCCCCCCTTGCCGCCGGGCGATCCCCGACCGATGAGTTATTGGTGTTTTGTTCCGGCTGAATTTGGAGCATTTGCTCATTTGGCTAACACCTGTCAAATTTTGAAGTCTTGTGTGTGTTTAGCTCTCTGAGTTTATACAGTGTGCCTGACTGCCCAAAGTTCAGCTAAATTATCAGGCTGTCCTCCGGCATTACACGACTCCGGTTAGCAGCTATCCTCCCAAGTTGAGGCGCATGGCAAGGTTATGGAAATGTATACATTTCCTACCTTGCTCCGCCTTTGGCGGAGGGGAAAACCGCTCCCAATGGTCGCAGTTTTATGAGGACGGCATTAAAGAAATAAGCGTTTATCTTAATTAAAAAAAGCTGAATATTATGCATGATAATATAAAAAATAACGTATCAAAAAATAGAGTCTCTGCACGGTTGAAAGAGAAAGTCATTAGTGTAAGGGTTACAACAATGGAATATCTAGCCCTAAAAAAAAGAGCCCGGGATGCAGGTATGAGTTTAAGCAGTTTCGCCCGTTCTGCATTACTCTCGGCTAAAGTAGTCCAGCGTATAGGCAAAGACGATGCAGATACGCTTCGCAAACTATCGGGAGAAGCCAATAACCTGAACCAATTGGCAAGGTCAGCCAACAAGGATGGCTTTACGAGTGTAGCAAGAGAGATAACAAGCCTGCGAAACACAATCGTAGATATTATTAACCATTTATCAGATGATTGGAAAAATTATGCAAAGAGCCGCTTTTAAAGGATGTGTCTGCTATGTAATGAATAAGCAGGATGCAAAGATGATAGCCGCCGATGGAGTGCTTCTATCCAATATGGACAGTATCATCAGGAGCTTTAATACCCAACGCCTGATGAAACCGAATATCAAGCATCCTGTCGGGCATATATCGTTAAGCTATCTGCCTGATGATACTGAAAGACTTACCAATGGGGCTATGGTAACATTGGCAAAGGAATATATGCAGGAGATGAATATAACCGATACCCAGTATATCATAGTACGCCATTATGACAACGGAAATCCCCATGTGCATATCGTCTATAACCGCATTAATAATAACGGCAAGGTGATAAGCGATAAAAACGACCGTTACCGCAATGAGGCTGTCTGTAAGAAAATAAAAAATAAATACGGATTGTCTTACGGTAAAGGAAAGGGTAAAGTCAAGCAGCATAAGCTAAGAGGCAAGGACAAAACCAAATATCAGGTTTATAATGCTGTAAAAGATGCTTTATCCAAGTCCACAGATTGGAATGATTTTGAAAAACTGTTGAAAGGGAAAGGTGTTGCTCTGTCTTATAAATATAAAGGGCAAACAAATGAGGTGCAGGGTATTTCCTTCACTATCGGCGATGTGACTTTCAAAGGCTCTGAGATAGATCGTAATTTCAGTTACTTAAAATTAGATAAGCAACTGAAAAACAATGCTCAGAATCATATTCAGAGTAAAACTACAAGACAATCTTTTGCCAAAGAGAGCAACTCTCAAAGTCAGGGAGCAGGTATTGTCGGTTCACTGATCGAGGGTTTAGACTCAATGTCGATATTTCAGACTCATGGTGAAGATCCGCAGGAAGAACGCTTCCAGCATGAGATGGAACGCAAGCAAAAGCAAATAAATAGAAAAAATGGTAAACGACCCAGATTTAATTAATTAAATTATGAATGATAAAATAGACAATATCCAGATAACAATGGACGGCTTTTCAGAAATACTGTCCGAGATTATGATTGAGATCCGCTCTTTGAAGAAGGAGGATAGCGGCGAATCTGCCTTGACTGCTGATCTTTTGAATAAGATAGTACAAACTATTGACGAGTCCAAGAAAGGTGTTACAGGAGAAGAATTAAAGGCATATACTGCTGCAATGATTGCGACGATGCGACAGTTACAGGATGAAGCTAATAATTCCTTTTCAGAGTTTCTCAATGAGAAAATAGCTCAATTGGAAACAGTAGCTAAACAGCCAAGTATTGTAAAGAATCAATATACAATTGACTTTAAATCGAGTAAGGCTGTTATTGCTATTATTTTTCTTTCACTCGGTCTGTTTTGTTCTTTGTTTGGGAACTACAATCAGTATCAGGGAAATAGCAGGTTGACCGATAATGATCTGAAATATAGGTTTGTGAAAATGAGGAATGGTATCTTGCCGAATGAGATTACACGATTGGAAAATTTCTTCTATTATCCGGATAGTGCTTATGTAGTGAAGAATATCCGTAAAAGCGTGATTAATTATGAGCATCGTTTGCAAGAACAAGCTCGAAAGCAGGAGCAAAAGAAACAGAATGAAGAAAATATTAAGCGGTTAGATAGTGAAATTCAAGAATTGAATGTAGAGTAAATTGAAATAAAGGCAAAGCTCTTGACTTTGCCTTTATTTTGACATTACCTGAAAAGATAAAAACATGTTTCAGTTTTCGTCTCTTTTATTTTCAAGGAGCAGGAGGGAAGTTGAAAACTACTTTTTCTGAAACTATAATCTGCCGAATCTATTAAATGGTTAATTAATAACTCTTCCTCTTCTGTTGAATCTAAAAATAAGAAAGAAGCATCACAATTATTTTCGCTATCGAAAGAAATTGAGATTGTAGCATTTTCATTATCGAAACGTACTTCAATAATGTGATCGTGTACTCCTTTTTCAATATATTCCATCAGGCAGACAGGATAGTCTTTGTATTTTTCTTTCAGATCATTTTCCGATTGACCTAGAGTCGACCAGGCATGTTCGAGTAAAGTGTCGAATTTAGTATTTTGATTTCGCATAAATATCCGCATTTTAAGCCTGATTGAAGAATCAAGCCGATATAAATAGTATGTATAATTTATATCTCTGCGGTGTTGAGTCGTCAGTCTGGATCGTATATCAAACCGACAAGAAGCAGGATGTGAATACAAAGATACAATTAACAAACAAAAGTTAATCCTTGTTTTGCTTTTTTCAATATCTTTAAGGTCGCAGACCTTTTTATTTATTTTTGTAGAAAGGATTAATATTAAATCATAAAATGAAGAAGTCCATATCATATTTACCATCAACTAATCAGAGAGATCTACATTTTATTGTCGAGGCTGTTTTACAACGGCTGAAACAAACTGAAATGATAATTTTGTTCGGGAGCTATGCACGAAATGACTACGTGGTATATGATGAGAAATATGAATTTGGCAAACTTCAGTTTTATGTAAGCGATTACGATATACTGGTTGTCACAAGTGGCGTATCCGATGGAGGAGCAATCAGGTCACTCAGTAATGTGGAAGATTTATATTATGACAGGGCGAAAGACCCCGATAGACAACCCCCTGTTCAGTTTATCAGCGAGGATATGAAAAAGCTGAATAAATACCTGAATGATGGACGATATTTCTATACACAGATAAAGCAAGAGGGTGTTGTATTATATGATAGTGGTAAACATAAACTAGCCCGTCGCCGTAAACTTAGCTTTGATGAAATAAAGCAACAAGCTCAGGAATATTTTATCGATAAGTTTAATTACGCAAACGATTTCTTAGAAGGAGCTAAATTTTATTATGAAAAAGAGAAATATAAATTAGCATCATTCAATTTACATCAAACTTGCGAAAATCTTATTTATGCTATTCGCCTAGTGAATACACTCGAAAACCCAAAACAACATAATCTCACAAAACTGTTAAACTCCGTAAAGAAATATTCTAATGAGTTTATAAAAGTCTTTCCACAGGATACACCCGAAGAAAAGCGTTTATTCGAACTTATTAAGGCAGCTTATGTGAATGGTAGATACGATCCTGATTTTGTTGTTACAAAGGAGGATATTGATGCACTTGTTCCGAAAGTGGAATTATTGAGGGATATTACAAAGCGAATTTGTGAGGGGAAGATTGGGGAGTATGGGGAGACGATGTGAAAATAAAAATATATAAAAGAAAGCCATATCTGTTGATATGGCTTTCTTATTAGAAGAAGCGTTTTTTTTAAATAGAATTTGATTATTATTGTTTTATTTGATATATTTGTATAATATTTACGAATTAATAAAATAGAGCAATGATTTCAGAATTTAGAGTTAAAAATTTCCTATCCTTCAAGGAAGAGCAGATACTCAGTTTTGAAGCGACTAGTGATCAAAACAATGAGGACTATTATTGTATTGAGATCAAAGAAGGAGTAAGGCTGTTAAAAACAGCTGTGATTTATGGCGCTAATGCTTCGGGTAAAACAAACTTATTGGAATCTCTTAATTTTTTAAGAGAATTGATACTTAGATCCCCAAAAGACAAAAATAAGGAAATAGGAGTAGATCCATTTCTCCTAGATGATTACTCAAAAAATGAAAGAACATCTTTTTCAATATCTTTTTTCATTAAAGAGATAAAATTTATTTATACTTTATCGCTCGATGACAAAAGAATCTATGAAGAGAACCTGTTATATTATCCAAGTGTGCAACCTGCAAAGTTATATGTGAGAACATACAATGAAAAGAGTGATTCGACTGAAATTATTTTTGGAAGTCATCTAAAATTAGGAAAAAAAGATCGTCTAATAATCATAGGGAATACCTTAAATAATTGTACTGTACTAGCTTCTTTTGGCAAATCAAATGTTGCATCAAGTTTGCTGAATGAAATATTTGAATATTTCGCTCACACAATGAAAGACATCCTTAGACCAAATTCTGATTTGTCTGATTTTACGATAAAAGCGTTGGAAAAAGAGCCTGAAATGAAAAATTTTATTCTTAGCTTATTGTTCGAATCTGACTTTAATATTAGCAACTTGGAAATACAAAAGGATGATTTAGTTATAACTCCTGAAGTAGCAAAGATGATTGAAAATTCACCAATGCCTGAAGATATAAAGAAAAGTTATTTAGAAAAAGGAAAAATAGAAAATCCTGAATTGGTTTACACACACAAAACGGGTAAAGGCTTTTATTTGCTCCCTGAAGGGGCTGAATCGAGAGGTACAATTCGGTATACTGGGATGGCTACAATTTTATATCGTCTGATTAAGCAAGAAGCAATATTACCCATTGATGAGATTGAATCTAGTTTGCATTTTGAACTTATATCATATTTTATAAAATTATTTCTGGTAAATGGAGAAAAATATTCCCAATTAATATTTACAACCCATGATATTAATCTTTTAGACGAAGATTTTATTCGTAGAGACACTGTCTGGTTTGCTGAAAAGAATGAAGAAGGAGAGACTTCTTTGGAAAGACTGTCTGACAAAGGACTACATAAAAATACATCTCCATACAATGCGTACAGACAGGGTAAACTTGGAGCAAAACCTTTTATGGGAAACATATTCATTAACTAAGAGATAGAGTGATGAATAGAGCAAAAATAAGTATTGCTATAATTGGAGAAGGAGAAACTGAATGGTTTTATTTTGATTCTTTAAGAAGGAGTAAAAGATACTCTTTCTCAATAGAACCATCTTTACCTCAACATGCAGATATTGATCATATGATGAAATTAGTTCGGAAAGCCGTATTTAATGAATATGATTATGTTTTTTGCTTATTGGATATGGATAGAATCAACTCCATTTCTAAAGAACGTGAACGATACAATGAGTGTATTAAAGATTTTGCTGAAACAAGTGTTATATTCATTGAAAGTATGCCCTGTATTGAATTTTGGTTTCTATTACATTTCTTAGAGCATTATTCTACAAAACCTTATCTAGACTGTAGCTCAGTTATACCAGAGCTTAACAAATATTTTAAAGGTTATGAAAAGACTAAGAATTTTTTTAGAAGAAACAGTTTATATAATATTCTATCTATAAATGGAGATATTGATAGAGCAAAAAAATACGCTCGCAAATTGACAGAAAGACATGAGTTAGAGCTTGACAATAAAACATTTCCTTATTCTGAGATATATAAAATATTAGACATATTGGACAGTCTGTCAGAGAATAATGATGGATAAATAGAAAAAGGTTATATAGATAAATATTTTTCAGAAAATGGCACGAAATTTGCTTAAATAAATATAATATATAATAATAAAGTAAAAGATGCAGTAGCGTCAACTACTACATCTTAATATAACCTCTTAATAGGGAGGGTTTACTCTACAGAATTGATCGCCTGTTGAGAAAATTGTGGCACAAAGATAGATATTTTTGATTATAATCAAACTATTTATAGCTTTCTTCACTTATCCCTATTCGGCATCTGCCTCGCCGAAAAGCAGTTAGTTTGCAAAATTCTTATAATTCAATTTAATACAGTAGTTATACCATATTGATAAGAGTTTTGCCATGCAGACAGGGTAAATCCGCTTGTAATAATTCGGACGATTAAAACTTATTTCACTATGGCACAAACAGATGCTGGAAAGAAGAAGGTGTATGTACATCCACATACGAAAGAAGATGGAACTAAAGTTCCACCTCACTATCGTTCTACACCTAGCACTTCAGATGGAGCGAAAAAAGGTGGTAAAGCCACAAAGTAAGCTTAAAATAAGAGTTTAAAGGTTCTCTACAAAAACCTTTATTAAAACTATTATAAACGAAAATAATCTTTATGCTATATAAAATTTCAATTAATCCCTTATGCGATTTTGTTACAGGATCGGCAAGAAAGAAAGCTTCTATTATTAAAAGTCAAAAGAACCCTAGCAAATTTATGGTCGCTAGATATAGGACTGCAAAAACAAGAATGAGTAGATTTGTCAAAAATGGATTTACATATCAAGATATTCTTTCTGGAATTGCTGATTTGCAGACAAAACAATGTACTACAGATTTCCAAAAGAATGACAGAAAGGCTTCAATAGAAGCACTGAGACTATTCTTGGAGCTCCAATTCCCAACAAATTTCAAGAAGTTGAAATGCTCGTTTTCTACAGATAAAAGAAAAGATGTGGAATTTAATAATGTTTCAATAACTGTCTCCCCAGATCTTATACTTCGCTGGGAGGAAGATGGTGAAAAATATATAGGAGGGGTAAAATTTCACATATCAAAAAGTAACATCTTTGATTATGAGAAAGCATCATTTGCAGCAGGTTTAATTCATTTATATTTGAAAGAATCAATCGCTTGTAATGATGAAATTGTTGTTGATGATTACTGCCTTTGTGTTGATGTCTTTGGTAGTAAAATTTGTTCAACCCCAAAGAATAAAAAAGATTTTAATTCTAAACTATATAAAGCTTGTGATGAAATAAAGTCTTTATGGGAAGTTGCATAATTATTATCTAGTAATAACAATTATAGTAAAGAATTGAAAAATATAACTAATAAAGCATTTAAAGAATGAATTTTACGCATTATGATTTAGGGCAAAAAGATAGAGGTCAGGTTATAGAAGTGACGTTGCAGGGTAGTGCTGCTAATGTCAGACTATTAGACTCTTCTAATTTTCAGAAATATAAAAATGGACAACGGCATACCTATCGAGGAGGACTTGTGACTAAATCTCCGATAAGACTTGAAATCCCATCTTCGGGTCGTTGGCATATAACAATAGATATGCAAGGCTTGAGAGGATCTGTAAAAACAAGCGTAAGAACTCTTCCTGGAGTTTTACCAAATTATCGTGAGCCAGCTTTGTCTACAGTTCCTTCGTTAGTCCACAAAGATGATTATTTAGGTGAAGACGATTTTGTTAAAGAATATGATGTATTCATTTCCCATGCCTCAGAAGATAAAGATGAAGTCGTTAGACCTTTGGCAAATGCATTAATTAATGAAGGACTAAAAGTCTGGTATGATGAATTTGAACTAAAGATAGGAGATAGTTTGCGAAGAAAAATAGACAAAGGATTGGCAAATAGTAAATTTGGAATTGTTGTTTTATCAAAAGATTTCATAAAAAAAGGATGGACTAATTATGAGCTAGATGGGATAATAACAAAATCAGTCAACGGAGAACAGATTGTTCTTCCAATATGGCATAATATTACAAAAAAAGAAGTAATTGATTATAGTCCTTCACTCGCAGATAAGGTCGCCAGAAACACATCGTCGTATACCGTTGATGAAATTGCGACTGAAATAGCTCAAGTTATTTATAATGCTTAATTGGATCAAATCCCACTTTTTGGGCTCTTTCCTAAAAGTTGTGGAGATATAATTTTTC
>NZ_MKVC01000028.1:0-8556 GCF_001899125.1 Dysgonomonas sp. 37-18
GCGTGTTATCTAAATGGCTACGCATAACCATATACTGAGCATAATGGTGCTTATGAATAGTGATGCATAAGCATCATTGTGTAGGTGGTTATTACTCAAAAGCCGATTCGCTGATACTTTCGGCTTGTATTGATGGCAAACGCATTGAAACAATAGAGGTATCAATCTCGCAATTAAAGGTTATTCAAAGCCGTGGGGTATGTAATAAGAATACCAAGCACCACGATAGAATAATTCAACTTGTAGAGCAAAATATATCACTGATAGAAAATAGATTAGCAGCGTGATGAAAGAGAATATTTACACCTTATTTGTTGGCTTCCGAAAATTGGGAGAGTTCAAATCCATTTTGGAAGCCAAGAAGTTTGCTCAAAACTACAATCTGGCAGGAGCGTTTAATCTTATAGGGGAGAGTTATAGAGATAGCTGGTATGTATTTAAGTCAGAGATTAAAGACAATGAAAATTAAAGATATTACAGGGAAGTCCATCGAGGTAACAAATTTGAATAAGGCTATCAAACAATGCAAATTATGCCAAAATAGTCCATTTCTGATGGATTCGGGGCATACAGTTGGAGAGAATTACACATTTATGCTTCGACAACTCGATGAACTGAAACGAAAATCTAAAACTTGACGGCGGAGAGAAATTTCCGCCACTTCTTTTTCCATGAGCCACAAGAGGACTTTATGCGGGAGAAAAAGAAGCAAAAAGCCAAATTTTTTGGGAGCCTATTTATACCCCCAACAATGAAATATCCGATCGTCTATAAGCCATCGCATTTTCATTATTCATGTGTTTAATAACATATTGCGGAACAACCCACCTCTTTGAAGCCGAGTTTTTCATAAAGCCGTTTCCCCGCTTTGGTCGAATAGAGGTCGAGGACAGAAACAAAGATAGCGTCGGCATCGACAATCAGATAGTTCATTACAGAGGCAGCACAGCCTTTACTCGATGTTCGGGATAGGTAAACACGTTAAATTAAAGTTTAATCTCTCTCATTCTACTATTGTAAATTCGCCATTTGATGATACTAACATAGCTTCAACAGTTGCCCCTATCGGAATTGATTTATCAGGAAGTTTTACCCAACCTTCTACATCATCAGAATATATATAGCCTTTAGAATGATTCTCTTTTACGTATTTAACGGAGATCTTTTCTCCATAATCAGGCAAAGAATACTCATCCAAATATTCTTTTCTTGTTAATGAAATAGTTTGCCTTTCTTCATTAATATCTAAAATATAGAAACTGAAATTATTTCCGACAGGCAGATAAAATTTCAAATCCTCATTATCAATAAATGCGTAGTTAGAAATATTTTTTTTAAGTACATATGCCTGAACGATATGTTTATTTTGTGTAATTTCAATATGCACACTATTTTCAAAATATTCTATTACTTTTCCAATCACAGGGGAATCTACATCAACAGAAGAAATCCAAGCATCAAATTGATGCTCAAATTTTTGCTTAATACTAAATCGCACATTATTTTTTTCTGCATCAAATTCAGAAACGATGACTTTTATTATATCACCTGGTTTATAAATATTTTCAAACCGTCCTACGGCTCCCCATCCGATTTCTGACCACCAAATAAAACCTGTATTTGCCCCTTCAATATACTTTATTGCAATTCCTTTATCTGGAACAGTATAAGCAACTTCAACCTCTACTATTTCTCTATAATTTGATTCAAAATACTCCAATTCTGGAGTTTTGTTTAGTCGTTTGATTGAGATATCGATTTTTCTTCTATCAAAGTCAATTGAAATAATGCGAGCATCTATCTCATCATCAACTTTAAATTTTGAAGTATTGCATTCTTCTGCTTTCCATGACATTTCTTGTCTTGTAAGAAAACACTCAATCCCCTCTGTAAATTCGCAAATAATAGAAAATTCATTTATTTGCTTAACAATAGCTTTAATCGTATTTCCAGCTTGAAGGTTATCAATTACCTCTGTTTCCCAAGGATCTTTTAACCCTTCAATAAAACCAATAAAATTAGATATTGAAGGGTTATACCTTTCGATAGTTACATTTATAATATCTCTTATAGAATACTTTAAATTAAGGTCTAAAAAACGGCTATATGTTGCATTACGTTTCGGGATATAAACCCAAGATTTTAATTCATTATTTGAGACTTTAAGTCCTGTTTGTAAACCCTGTCTGTCTGTTTGAATTTTCTCTACAGTGCATGAATATATTTTGTCATTCTTCAATATTGTTTCAATGTAATTCTTAGGATCTGAGGATGTTCCAATATTCGAAAGAACAATGTGTTGTCTATCGCTGTCAAACTCAACAATTGACAAGAAAATTTCATCTTCTGATTGAAATACATTCCGAGCATTAGTGATTTCTATCTCAGAAAGTTGTTTATTTGGAATTTCAAATTTTAATCCAAAAGCATTAATTATAATTCCTTCTTTTTGGACACTGTCTACAATAGCAGGAACCTCATTATTATTTGCATAGCATTGCTTAAGGCTCTCCCATGCCAAATATGCAATTGTTGCTTTGTTTGGTCTTAATGAATAACAAGTTACAAAATACTCTGTCCCCTCTGCTGATACACATTTTATTTTCGGTTTTTTATTTAATTGGTCAAACCCTTTGGAGTGAGTGAGGACTTCAACTACAGTTGTGGCTCTTTCATAACCAACATTACCTCTTGCTAAAACATATACAGAATTATAATTTTCAGAAGCATAATAATCTGCCCATTTGGTATATGCGGATATTCCTTGGCTCTCCCATGTTTCTTCTTTTCCAACAAGAATTACTCCTATCTTAAAATTTTTTGATATATACTTAAGATTAGTCTTATCATCAAATTCTCTACCTGCTAATTCTTTAAACCAAGACAACAGTCCATTAGCCTCAATATTAAATTCATGACTTGGGGGTAATGTGTCTATTAGTTCTCCATAAAAATGAAATTCTGGCAAAAGCACATTTAAAAACAGCCCTCTATCATTAGTGGGGACAAGGATTTCAAATTCTCTTTTAGTAATTTCATCAAATTCATTGAACTTTTTACGAAAAGTAGTTAATACTTCTTTTCTATTATTTCGTAAAATAATATGAGTAGTAAGAAGGTCTATTGCCTTCGATGATGGTTTTTCTAAATAATCTTTTGCTTTTGTAATTAAGGCTGTTTGCACGAAATTTAATGTTGCATTATAGAAATTTAGATTATGGTCTTTTTTGTCGAAGCTAAGACAAATAATAGCCTCATTTTCTCTTAGCACATTCGATTGATTTTCAGATGTCACCCATTCTATTTTACAATTTGGAAGTACTGGTCTTTCAAAACCATTATTATAATCTTTTATAATGGAATTGATTACTCCTTCATACTCACTTTTAACTCCAAGTTTTCTTACCCCTTTGCCAGCCCACCCACAGAATGTCAAGATATCTCCCAGAACGATTTTTCCTTTTGCCCATACTTCTCCAAATAGATAAATATACGCAAGAGTTATCAAAACGCCACTCGCAAATAAAGGTAAACCTATTTTCACTAATTCATTCATACTTATTATTCTCCCTTTTTACGGTTATATTCTTCAACACAAGTTGGGCTATCACAAACGAATTCAAATATTTTATCTTTTCTTGGTACGAGAAGTTGAATATTATCGAGTGTTATATTTTTTGAACAGACACAACAAAGACGTTCTCCTTTTTCAATAGGTTCTAATTCGCTAATAGACAAAAGAAGTTTTTTTAAATCTTCTTTAAAGACTGCGGGTATTTTAGTTTTTTCAGACATTGTGTTTTTCTTTATTTTTTTTGCAAATATACCGATAATAAAAGACATGGTATAGAAATTATAGACCTTTCTTAAAGATTCATAATCAGGGAATTTACTTATTCTCATCTGCTATACTCTTATTTTGTAGCGAGAATATTTCAGGTAGAGTTAGATTTTTAACTTCGTTTCCGTTCATGCAATAGTTCGAGTAGACAATAACACCACCCTGTCGGATTCAAATAACGTTTGCCTTTCCTCACTTCATAATGCAAGTGGCTTCCCGTTACGACCCCCGTATTACCCACACAAGCAATCTGTTGAGTGATGTTTATTCGTTCCCCCACATTTACCAATATTCGACTTAAATGTGCATAGAATGAACGAAAACCACCTGCGTGTTGAATCTCTATAAAATAGCCATACCCCACATTGTAACCTTTACCAATCACTATTCCGTTACCTGTGGCATACACCGGAGTTCCTTTTACTTGTGGAATATCAATTCCTGTATGAAATTTTCGTCTTTTGTAGCATGGGGGCTTTCGCATCCCGAACCCTGATGAGATACGCCCAGACTTCTTTATTGGAGATATTACGGGATAGTCCGATAATTCGTCAATGGTCAGTTGTAAAGAATCAGCTATTTGCTGAAATTCTGTAATGGAATAGATCGGCTTCATACATTCTTCTATTTGTGATTTTCGTCTTTGAGAATTGCTTTGCTGTCCCCATGCAGGCAAATGAAGTAAAGCTATCAATAAGATTGTTATATATTTCATTGTCAAGTCTTATATAGGACAAACGCCCAAAGTATCTTTGAGCGTTTGTCTGATTGTTTACTATTCAATTTCTTCGCCCCAGAGTTCAACGTCTGTAGGAGCAGTTACATAAGCATAAATCATATTTACCCAAGTAACTATGTATGAGATTACCATCATCGTCATCATGACTATTCTGTTTCAGTTGGTAAATCTTCCTCTCCCTTGTCGTTCTGCCAACTGAATGTCTTTTGTACTATCTGTCCGTGGCTATCTTCGATATACACGTCTATCACTTGTTGGTCTGTAGAATGAGAAGTGTAATACATCCGAAACGTTTCTTTTTCCAATAGATATAAATCGTTTGGTAGAAGCACTGTGCCATTATCGAGCTGGAGCTCTCCTTTGCCATCCACTTGAAAATAGCGAATGTAGAATTTAGTGTCTTGGAAGTTCCCTTCTTTTACAATCTGCGCACGGATCTCCGCCACCTCTCCCTGAACGATTTTTTTCTGAACTGGCATACAAACCAGATCAAATGCGTAAACCTTATTAATATCCATATCGTTACTACAGGCTAAGGCCAGCAGCATTATCGCTGCCAGCCATGCTGTTATCCCGAAAAAAGTTTTTATTCTTTTCATCATTGTATTTGTATATTCTGTTAGACAAAAGAGGCTGTGCCTCTTAGTTGATTATGAATTTGATTCCAACACCGAACTGCCCATGAAAATGCCCCGTAGAGTTACCCCAGAGGATGCGTTCTCGCCCTGTAACGAGTAACACCACTCGGTCTGTCAAGTAGGTTTCAATCTCCAGTGTTATAGCTCCACCGTAGATAAAAGCATCTTTATGTTGAAGTGTAGAGCCATCGTATAAAGTCTTTTCGCCCCAATTCGATGTTTCATAGCCTGCAAGGGCAGAACCACCCAACGAAAGGAAAACAGTTTTGGACGGATCAGTCAGAAAATTGTAGTAATAACCTCCTTCAGCCGTGAATTGAGCTATCGGCAATCGTTTTTCCCGATACGGGTAATAGCGTTCCAAATATTCTGCACCGAACACCCATTTGTTGCCGTTCTTGGCATAAGTTGCCATTGCCACACCGAAATAATACCCTGCTTCATTATCGTTCTTGGACGAATAGATTCCATCCACCATACCACCCGTGAATTGTATGCCTCGCATACCCGGCAGTGAACGTTGCGCATGTGCTTGGTCTGTAAAGATTAGGCACAACACAATCGTTAATATAAGATATAACCGTTTCATCCTACTTCACTTTTAGTTCGTTAATAACCTTTGCCCGAACCAAATCAGCATTATCCAATGTAAACCGCTGATGGCGTCCACCTTCCTGTTCGTTCAATTCCACCACCAACATTTTGTCATCAGGAATTGTAAACTTCGCCAAAGTGAAAATCATGCGTTCTGTCTGCTGTCCACCTATCAGCATCAAATTATTGTAGGCACGAAGCGGCCAAATTACCTGCTCCTGAATAGCGGTACGTTTAGCTACTTTTTTATCTACAATCTTAAATGTGATAAAATCCACATTGAACGGCACGTTGGATGAGTTCTTTAGTTGCAGATGAAAATACAGCAGTCCGTTATGGGTATAAACACCTTTCAGCGTGTGTTGTATTCCGAAACGCTTCGAGCCGATGTGCTTTACCTCCCGGTCATTGTTTTTGTGTATGGACTGCATTATCAGTTTGACAAGTAAGGGGGATTCCTGCCCCAATTCTTGCATATAGACTGCCAAAGCATTGTTCGGACGGTTCACCGCTTCGCCATCGTGAAGGAAATCAGTCATTTCAACGGATAGTTTTACAGGCTCATCCGCATATTTTACATTGAAACTATAATATGCACCATCTTCGGTAATGACAGATAAGTTGCTCTCCCGACTGAAATCCCGCAAAGCAGCTTTCACTCTCAATACATTGTCCGTACCGTCCGCTTTCGCAGCGAGAAGATCTGCCGACCCTAAATCGACGTAGCGTATAGAAGCAGGGAATATTACATGTACTGTTTTATTAAAAGTGACCTCCAGAGCATAAGGTGGTATCATTCTATCGAAGGTCAGCGGGCGGGTAAAACTCTCGTAATAGTCTCCCGTTGTCGGCTTGGTATGTACCACAATGGTATCTTGGGATACTTCCTGTGCATGGGCTGTAAATACACTTACAGCAAGTGTTAATATTAAAAAGAATCGTTTCATACTTTTGATTTTAAATTCGTTAAACATTAATTTTTTAGTGGTTTCATTAATTTTCTTTGGGCAATAGCAGGAGCTTGTAATTTGCTTTGATGGTAACTTTTACCACACTCATCTTTTTACTGATATACTGTGAAGCCCCTTGTATCAGACCTTTACCCATATCGGCTACCAGCTGTGAACCTGCATTATCCGAAATCATAATGCTTGTTCCTGCTGATGATGCCAATGTAGAAGCTACTTCTTTGGCTGCTTTTACCTCGTCGTTGTTGGGAACAAAAATGCCTGATTGACCATCCATATCGTACACTTGCAGTTCAACCGGAATAATGTTTCCTGCATACTGAATGGAGTTGATCATTACCTCCAGACGTTCGCCACCAATCCGGCAAGCTCCCGTTACCAAGGTATTGGCAGGAATCAAGATTTTACCTGCTCTCATTGGTTCTAAAAGACGAAGTTGTACTTCTTTGCCATTGGTCAGGGTTACAGTCTGGTTCACACAAGCACGGATGCTGTTTTTATCCTTTACCTCTTCATTGCCTGCGACAGTCAAAAAACTCCTATTTCGGGGCTGGTTATATGTAGCAATAAATTCATCATTGGACATTGGAGCAGATAGTAGAGATACGACATTCTGATGTACTTGCTTAACGGGTTGTACTTTGACTTTCTCGCCTGTACGTGTTATATTTACATCTTCTGTTGGTTGCTCTCCCTGCTGTGCAGGCATATAGCGCGCTGCCATTTGGTAAGATTTTTCAAGCAAGGCTGTCTGTTCGTCCTCTTCCGCTTTTTTTGCTTCGGCTTCTCCCTGCTTTCGTTCCAATTCCTGTATCCGCTGTTCCATCTCAGACTGTGATTGTCTGTCCGTTTCGGCAGGCTTTTCGTACCAGTCACCCAATTGTTTGTTGATGTCCTGATAGGCGATTGCCGAGGACTGTATCGTTCGGGGAGTTGAACTTCGGGACTGTTCTGCTTGCAATGAAGTATTGTAGGCATTGTCCTTTTGTTCATATTCGCTTGACTCGGTATCGTTGAACATCGAGGAAAAGTCCTGCAAAGATTTCATTTTCTCTTGCTCCTTTTGCCGCATTGCTTCCCGCTCATAGGCATCCCGTTTGTCTCCCACAATACCCTCGTCTTTTGGCACGGGCAGTTCGGCATTGAAACCTGTAAGTCCTACCGCCTGCTCTTTTCCATCATCCGACGGACCAAAGATCAGCCACATCGCACCACCGAAGAGTAGGAAGAACAGCGGCATAATCAACATCTTCTTTCGTTTCTGTCTATCCGCCATTGATAGTTCTTGCTTTGGTAGCTTCGGAGGTTCTTTTTTAACCTCATTCTTGATTTCGGGAACAGGTTCTTCCTCCTGATTCGCTTTGTTATTGATTTGTTCGTCCATATTCGTAATTGTTGTTTAGATTGTTAATACTATCTCGCTGTTGTTCCAGTTGTAGTTTCAGCGATTCGATCTGCTCTATCTGCATCTTTTCTGCTTTATTCTTACCAAAATTGTAAATAGAAGAAAAGGTCATGTAGATGGAAAGACCACCGAAAACAAGGAACATGGTTATCACAAGGATAATCCGTCTGTCGGGGGTAAGTCTGCCGAGCAAGCTCCGCAGACCATCCTCCACCCATTCATTGATGCTATTCATTATCTTTCGTATCATAGCTTTACCTACCTTTCCGATATCCGAATATCCCGATTCTCCACAATCTCGAATTTCTCCATCGTGAAACCGTGAGGGTTATTGTCCGAGCGTACCGAGTTGATCAGATTGCAACGGGTAA
>NZ_MKVC01000029.1:0-98930 GCF_001899125.1 Dysgonomonas sp. 37-18
CAACTACGAATTTAGGGCTTGTTAAAAAATCGGCCTCATTGACGGCAGCACAGCCTTCAGCTACAGCCCCTGTAGCCTATGACGCTGCATATATAAAATTACTCCGTGATAGAATAGAAGATTTGATACAAAAGTTAAAGGATGCCGGGATACAGGCGTAATAATATAAGCTAATAAAAATATTATGGGAGAAATAAGACCATACTAAAAACTAAACAAAATGAATGAACTACTAAACAGAGCATTATCTCAATCATTTAAGATAATGCAGCACATAGGAAAACTATTTGAGTCCGTTTACGGATATTTATTGTTTTGTGTATCACTAGTTACAAGTTTTATGGCTGGTGAAAAAAAAGCTATAACAATAGTTCTGTTAGCAATATTCGCTGATCTTATATTCGGAATTTGGACTTCTATTAAACAGAAGAAGTTTGCTACATCTCAGCTAATACAAGATACATTTATAAAACTAACTGTGTATGGTATTCCTTTGTTGCTTATAGGTCTTTCAGGACAAATGTTTAGTGAGTGGGGTATTGCTTTCTATGTTGGATGTGCTATAGCTGTTGCTTGCGAATTGTGGAGTATCTCTGCACATCTATTAATAATAGCACCTAAATTACCTTTTGTTAAGTTGCTAAGGTTTCAGCTACAGGATGAGATAAAGAGCAAAACAGGCAAAGATATAGAGGAATTAATACAAAAAGAAGATAATAAATAATACATCGCATTGATATGGCTGATATAAATAAACTTATTCCGATAATATTAAAATGGGAGGGCGGTTTTGTCAATGATCCTGATGATCTGGGAGGTGCAACCAATAAAGGTGTGACAATAGGTACTTATGAGTATTATTGTAAGCTTAAAGGTTATCCGAAACCAACTATAGAGCGTCTAAAAAATATATCTGACGAACAATGGAAAGATATCCTTAAAACCCTTTATTGGGATAAATGGCAGGCTGATAATATAAATAATCAGTCAATAGCTAATATTCTTGTTGATTGGGTTTGGGCATCTGGTGGATATGGTATTAAGCTACCTCAAAAAATACTAAACGTTCAAATAGATGGCGTTGTTGGCAATAAAACATTGCAAGCACTAAATAATTATCCAAATCAAAAAGAATTGTTCGATAAGATAAAGCAAGAAAGGATCGATTTTATTGATCGAATTATTGCGGGTAGACCCGCTAATAAGAAATTCCGTAACGGTTGGCTAAATAGGATTAACGATTTTGAATATACGCCATGAAAAAAGCAACAAGAATACAGATAATATGTATAGTCGTTTTATTGATTGTTTTATGGCTGTTTACGAGCTGCAAAAGTAAAACGGTATATGTGCCTATTGAGAGCGTAAAGACTGAATACAGGAATAAGTTAGTCAAAGATTCGGTGCATATTTTAGATTCCGTATTTCTTTATTCAAGAAACGACACTGTTTTTTTGAATAAGTATAGGTTTGTTTATAAAGATAAGCTAGTCAAAGATACTGTTAATTTAAAAGATACTATCCATATTCCATATCCGGTAAAAGGCGATACTATCGAAGTAAACAAATTGAAATGGTATCAAGAAGCTTGTATTTGGTTTACCTCTCTAGTGTTAGTTGCTTTGGCTCTTTATCTAGGCGTAAAATACAGAGGCGTTATATTCTCATTCTTTAGAAAGTTAATATTTAAGATATAGTGTTTTTCATATAGGTATTAGATTTAAGGTTAACTCGGAACCGCTTGTCTGTGAAGATAGGCGGTTCATTTATACTGGTAAAATATAAAATAATTACATAAAATATTTTATATATACATCTAAATATAAATGCATTACACTTATATCAGTATTACTTAGTTACATGATATTATAATATTATTCAGGAATATAAATAATATGGAAATCTCTAAGCCCTAAACCGCTTTTTTTGAATATACATATTTGTATTAATGGCCTAACCTCAAGTCTTTGCTTATTTGACATATTATCTTTTACTTGACTATCATATTTAAACTTTATATTAAAGGAATATTGATTATTATATCGTCTAGCTCCATGGCTTGGGGATTTTATAGCCTCGTAGTTAAAGCTTTTCATTTGATTTCTCAAAATATCAATAACATCAGCTACTTTAATATCATGTCCATATCTGCCATTATCAACCATAGCATTATATATATTCTCAAATTCATCAAGGTGGTCTGTATTCCCTACAAGATCATAACAATTATCATTAGTAATTGTACATTCAGCCTCACATATAATATAGTTTTCTCCGTATATTTGTTCTCCCCACCAATGAGCGTTAGATTGCCATTTTTCCCAAAAATAATAGCCAGGCCCTAACCATGCTCTATTATGTAGACATGGAAATGGACCATCTTTTTCTACTTCTTTATAATTTCCCCTATTTTGAAGTGTCTGATATATCGTTTTCACTTTGGCGACATTATTTATCAAACTTAGTATTCATCTTTAGAGGTTCAGCCAATGACTCTAGATTCCATGTAGGAAGTAGTATTGGAGGGATAATATTTGCTTGAAGTGTAATTGTACTAACAAAAGCCCTAACATAAGGGAATAGTATTGCTATGCTATTTACATAAAAATAATTAGGTATTTCTTCAAAAGTTAATCTGCCTTCAAATTTAAATTCAGCTATACATCTTAGTTTTATAAATGGTGATTCAACATTTTTATTAAATGCCTTAAATATAAAAGTAAGATTAAAAATGCTATTCTCATCTTCCTTAAATAAGCCATAAGGCTCAAATGCGATATCTATGTCTTTTGATTCTTGCTGATCCATGTCTAATAATAGATGATCAAACTTATATGATGCTAGTGCGAAAGATGATTTATTCATAGTATTATTATATTAAGAAAATAAAAATGCTAAAATAAAAAAAATCCGAAGAATTCTTCGGATTTAGGCAATTTATTTGAAATATTTAATTCCCATGGCGACGTGTCAGATAATATTTCATTGCAATGACGGCATTCTTCTAAAAAAGATGTCATTGTTGGACCATTATTTTCTTTAGCTTTAATTTCGGCCCAATCTTTTTGAAGTTTTTCTTCTGAGCTATTTTTTAAATAAGCTAAAAATTCTTCTAATACTTTACCCATAACATAGTCCTTTCATAATAGTTTAATAAGCGTAATCCTTATTTTTGAGTTCGCAAAGTAACTAATAATAATTACAATAGCAATACTTTTTGTGTTAATTTAATATAGTTACCAATATATTTAATACAGTTGTAATATATTTATTCTACCTTATAACAACTCTAACCCCTAACAGTTCATGATAAGATAAAAATACAAAAATAAAATGACAATCACAACAGCTTCTTCATGTCGTCAATGACTTTCTTTAATCCATAGATCTATTAACCGCATTTATTTGTAGCTGTTCCGGTCTTCTTCTATATCTATCAAATGCTTTTGAGTTTTCGGAATGCCCGGACATTGAGGCTACAACATGTATAGGTTCTCCTGCTTGACATAGTATATCTACAAATGTACGGCGTGCAAGATGGGAAGATGCTAATTCGTAAAGCTTTTTGTATTCTTCTATTTTTTTTTCTCGATTATATAATACTATAATCCTATTTAATTTCGCTTCTTCGAAAACTATTTTTAATGATGAGTTGTATTCTACTGAGTTCATAAAAGGCATTAGCAAATCACCTCGTGAATGTCCTTTATATTTATTAATAATATCCATTGCTCTTTTTGATAATGGTACAATTACCTTCATCATATTACCATCTATCTTTTTAGGGAAATAGATCAATTTGTTATCTTGAATATTAGAATATGTTAGCCTAAGAAAATCACCGACCCTACATCCTAAAGATGCCTGCAAACAAAACATATCTTTAATTACTTCTTTATGTCTATTGCTAGGGTTATAGTAATATAGTTTTGTTAGCTCGTCTCTTGTCATACATATAGGCTCTTGATATGTCTCTATCCCGATGTCCTTTGAAAATATAATATCATCAAAAGGATTATGATCTATTATCTTTAGTCTATTTTTACAATAATTGAAAAATGCTTTTATTCTTTTACTTATAATAACAAGTGTATTTTCAGATATATTTGATTTTGAAATTAAGAAATTCCTAAATTTCAGCACATCAAAATTATCAAAATTTATTTTACAGTTATTTTCGTCTATATAATTAGCAATTCTCTTTCTATCGCTTTTGTACTGCTTCTTCCTGCTATCTGATACATTAGACTCTATATAATATTTATCGTATGCTTCTAAAATCGATAATTTGGGAAATTCAATGTCTTCTTTATATTCTCCTAGTTCTATTTGTATATATTTTTTTAATTCTTTTTTATCTATTGACAAATCTTGATCTTTATAATATCGGTCAAATACAGTTTGTACGGCAAGTGCTAGTTTCTTTAATCTATTATTTATTCTTGTAGATGAATCGCCAGATTTATTAAATGTATTCTTTTTTGCTTGTTGTATGTATACAGTTTCTCCAGATAATTCTGTTTTTTCTTTTATAAAGTTCTTTGGATATATTCTGTATCCGGAGTAATAAAAATTTTCTATACCATCTATAGTGTATACTAAGAATATTTGTTTTTCATCACTTTGCTTTCCTGATGAAATTAAGCTAAATCTTATTTTTATTTTCGAAGCCATAATTATAAGCCTAAGTACCTATCAAAAGTACTTAGAAAATATGTATTAACCAAAAGCAACTATAAGACATCAATAAAAACCAAAAATGCTGTTTAGTTATTATTCTATAATATATTGCAGTTACTGTTTAGTATAATATGTTTATTTATAACAATATATGAATATGTAATTATATTCCCGCCAGGGTCACAAGAGGAAAAATGCAACCCCCGTAAAAGTAGATACTTTTACGGGGGTTGGTGTTGTATGTACTTATTTTATTGCAGAGGATTTGTATTAACGTCTTATTTTTTCTTATACTGTTTCTTTATTTGCTCTACATGTTGCAAATAATAAAAATAAAATATTGCATATGCAAATTTTATTATTGCTCCCATAAAGAGAACGGATCTCTATATTCTGAATAAAAATATCCGCCTGAACGAAATTCATCATTATTGAATGTTTTATAGTTTCTTTACCTATTCACTTATCGAAATATTTCCAATGTTATTTTCTGTTACTATTCCAGACTTAAACGTATTTTCAAATCCTTTTCCTTTATTTCCTAAAATATTAGTCCCTTCAATAAAGATGTTATTTTTTATAAAAACTTTATCCTCAAAATGACAATCAAGAAAATCGAAGAAACCAAAAAATATATTTCCTTCAATAGAAATAATATCATTGTTATGTCCTCCTGTTTCATAGCTTATAGCACTCTTTACTATATTGTTTTTAAAAACAAGTCCTTTTAAAAACCAAGCTGCATCTAATTGAATTTCTTCGATAATACAATTTTCAATATTTATTAGCTCATTAAAATGTTCAAACCGAAGATCTAAATTCTCTATTATAGAATAAGAAATATTATATAACATTGATTGAATTATAGAAGAAGCTTCAAGATTTTTGATATTTTTCTTTATAAACATGTCTTAATTATTAAAATATTACCAATGTAAATTACCATAATAAATACCCATTTCTAAGAATTCTTAAACCAATTTGTTTTAGGTACTATGCCAAGTGTATGATTAAGTGAATATATTTGTCCTTTAGGTGCATATATATATATATATATGGTAATGAGTAAATGGGATATTTTGTTTAATGTTCCCGCATTAAAGTCAGTCCGTTAAAAATCATCAATCCTCAATTTCTTTTATTATACCTTTCCCTATTATTGATGGGAATGTACCTATGTAGGCTGAATTTCCTTCTTTGATCGTATTGAAAACATTTATAATAAGTATACATGCTTCTATCTTTTCATTTACATTTACACTCTCTTTATCAAAAGTAATTTCACTAGGAGTTGAATAATCTGCATCTGTTAACCAAAAAGAAATTCTTATAGAGTTTCTAATTGGAAATTGAAATGCATCTTTTGCCGAGTCATTAAATACAAGCTCAACTTTTAATCTTTTGTGTTCTGTTTTTTGATTCATTTTTGGTATTAATATTGAAAATATTCAATTTTTATGCTTGAATCCAGAATTAAACTTATTTAAATTTGTAGGTGTTCTTTCTATATCAATGCATCATCTGTTTCATATCAGTTATTGCATTACTCGTATTGTTTTACTTTCGCATACTTTATGTTGCGAACTAAAAAGTCATTATCTTTTTAAGCGCGGTGGATTCACCTTAAATTCTTCTATGTAACGATGAAAATCCACACTGTCTTTTATCGGATAGTTGGTTAGCAGTATGCATTGCTCCGGATTCGTTGCATCATAGGCTACGATAAATTGGTCGCCGGCGACAATATTCTCTCTCTTATCCAATATGTTCGATGTTGGAATTTTTATTGAATTATTTTCTTTATCTGTAAACTTAATAATTGCACTTATCCCTGTTCCACGGCTTCTTCCATATTTTAGAATCGTAGCTATGGTATAGCTAGGATTGTCTTCAATGGCTTTTATTAAATTTTTCGTCCTAATATGCATATATATTCCCAAGGCAATGAAGCCCCCAATAATTATTGAACTTACAAAAATTATCTCTTTTGTTCTTTTTTTTATTTTAATATCGAAAAACTTCATCCTTATATTACTATAATATTTAAGGTTTATTAGTATAAGATGTTAGATTTACAGATTGTATTGTCGCTTGCAATTTATAAATATTAATTGGGAAATAATGATTCTTGATATATTATCATTGATATGCTAATATTTTTTTCTGAAAAAATAAAACATCATCTCCAATACGATTTATCTTTCACGCCCTTGATTGCAATCTACTTACCCCTTCTTCATATCCAATAACTCAATCTTTCCGATGGGCACCTTCTTTTTCAAGAATGTGAATTAACATTTTTTACGCTTTTTAGTGATTGTATAGCGAACTTTTTCGGAGGTGGGCTGTTTTATGTCTGTAGTTTTGTAAAGTTTGTGTTAAGGTTGGGAAGTCTGCGAAGTGATTTCGCGGGCTTCTTATTTATTTTATTCCTTTTGGAATTTTTTTAAATTTGTAGCGAATAGCTTTATAAATTACAAATATGAAAAAACTACTAACGCGAACTTTAATCTTATCTTTTTTTATCTCCCTCAATTCATGTATGGTAATCAATTCATTACTTAGTATTAATCAATGTAATTATCCGAATTGCGACAGGGAGTGTGCCGATAATTGTAACTATTGCTCGTTCCATTGCGATGGTTATGGCCTTCCCGCTGATCTCAATGCCAGAACAGGAAAGTCAATTGATAAACAGTTGGAGCAATACCGAAACGATCAGAAGAGGAAGTGATTTCGATACTTTAAAAGAAAAGAGCATATACAAATATCGTCAGAAGCATAGCCGATATAGTAAAAAATGGGATAAACAAAAACTTATCCATCCTCTTGCTAATGAAAAGATAAACCAGAATATTGATAGAGACAATTAACCCTACAATATATGCTTTCATGGTTTTTCCTACAACTACAAAAGGATTATATAATAAATACGCATCGCTCGATTGTTGGGGATAGCCGTATAGTTTTTCTACTATATACCCTATTATCAGATATAGAATAATAAGACCTAAAAGATATAAAAGGCTATATAAAGCACTGTAGGCAACTTTTTTCATAAAGCGATCGTTGAATTTCTGTATTTTTTGTCACAACTTATTCAAAAGACGAAAGTAGCAATAAGAAATCACTTTTTGGTTGAACCGTTTCTCGATTATTACTTTCTCGATACGCAGAAATCCCATTTTAACTAAAATACTTGCTTCCTCAGCTATTTTCTATATCTTTACACTCAAACAAACCGAGACAAAAATGAAAAAACTACTATCCATAATCCTACTACTCAGCATGTCTGTAACCTTCTATTCGTGCGGAGATGATATGGAAGAGGAATTTGTATGGAACGGCGATTGGAACGATCCCGCCGACCCTAATTATAAACCCGAAGGGTATAATCCGATACAGGGGTTGTGGAGGAGAGATACAGATGATACAAGGGGGCTTTATTACTCCGAAGATTTCAAAATATATAAAGTGTATTTTCATCCAAATGGATATGTTGAAAAGAGTCTTTGGGCAGATAAATATATAATAAATGATAAAGCATATAACATATCTTCTAAAGGAACGTGGCGATATAAGATAGAAATTGGGAAGTTTTGGGATACGCCAGATCTCAATGATGATAGTGATTGGAGAAGTTACACTAGAGTAGAAGAATAAAAAAGGAGCATTTGCTCCTTTTACTATATTATTCTGCGTATAAGACGCAACGTTGCACTACTTTTTCCTAGTGGATCGTAGCCATCTACCTCTGCTATATGATAGAGGTCGCCATTTAGCTTTACCAGTGTTTTGTCTAACTTACTATACTCTTCGGCTGTTAGCCTGCACTCTACTACTGTATAGTCATTATCGTTGTTTGTAAGTAACAGAAAAAAATTCTGTATTATAGAATCCTTATTGTCTTCGTAGTCTAATGTCAGTTTTCTCTGTCCATTATATTTGTTTGCTACCAAGGCGATCGATACAGCTCTTTCCTGATTAATCATAACCTCTTTTATATCCGATTTGTACCAGAATCGTTGCGTTTTGTCTGTATAGCTTTTTTCGCTCATTTCTTCGTAGTCGAAAATATCTCCCAGCCATACTTCATAGTCGGTGATTACCGGAATATTTAAAATCTCTTTATTTATTTTATCTTCTAATTCTTTGTACCAGCAATACGAAAAAGCAAAGGTTTCCGTCAATTTATTACTTTCCGTACTTCCGGTGTAATAAATACCCTTGCCACTTTTTCCTGAATTCACTATTTTTTCTCCGGTTTTATATCCAGTTTCCGAGTCTATTTCGTCTTCCATTGTGGAATAATAGCCTTCCTCTGAAGTGTCTGTAGAGAACCCGATCTCGTAGAGGTAAGGTAGCCTAAGCGGTTCATTCCTAAGTGGTTTTATGCTTGTTTTCTTGTCGAGGTCTATAAATTGTGACAGGTCATTCACCAGATTATTATTTTTTATATTCAGCTCGAAGCTTTTTTCGACACGGTTTATTATAGACAGATTAAATGTTTTACAAAAATTCTCGATCCAGTCGTTTATCTTAATATCTATAGGCAGGGCTTGTATCAAATCTATTTCATTCGCTGTAAATGACGATTGGTCATTCCAGTTCATTGGTTTTTTTTCTGGATCACTATTACCGTTTATAGTCACAGTAAGCCAGTTTCTGTTTCGCTTGAAAGGACTTAAGGTCAAACTAAAGTCAACACTGTGATTAGGCCAAAGGATTGCATATGGATTTAAGTCTGCCAAAGAGGTGGATATAAGAGATAAGCATTCACCTTTTTCAAGCCATATTACTTGAGAGATATGTCCGGATGCATTTGTGTTATCAGTCTGCTTTGTTCGCGTTTTTTTATCTTCCGGTATTCCTATTAGTTCTACTTTAAGGTCGTCCACATCTGTAAAACCTGTGCCTGTACGTTTCGTATAGCCTGCACTCTCTACAGCGGAGAAATTGATACCTTCTATATCTTTATCCCACGATTCTCCTCCCTTTATTGCCATAGGGTTATGGTATACACTGCTTGCCGGATTATAAAAAGCCTTCGAAAAATCTTTTTCGTACCCCCACGAAAAACCGCATATATAACTACTGTTTTGTTTTGGGTCTATAAAGTTTACACCTCCTTCTCTTGGGTATAAGGCACCTTCCTTATCTGATTCATAGAGCTGGTTGTTTTTGAAGAAACTATTATCGAATACTTCCTCCCTTAGCTTTTTATAGTCAGATACATGACGTACGACTTTTATTTCTATTTTACTCTTATTAAGGGTCGATTCAGAAACACTAGGTCGGGGCATATGTTGGCTACCTAATATCTTTCGCTTATCTTCCAGCTTTAGAGCTACATCCAGTTCCAGTTTATATAATCCTGTGAGAGGTGCTTTGAATAATATTTTAGTAGCCTGATCTTTTTTTGAAGTAATTATGTTTGATCCGGAGTCTGTTATTCTAAGGTCAGATATATTGTTGGATTCAAATATATTGCTGGAAATATAGGCTTTGTTATTTCCCGGAAATTCTCCCTGTGCATATCTTTTTTCTATCGTGTCGTCTTTAAGATTTCCCCATTTCCCCTCTACTTTCATTAACCCAGCTCCCCACGATAACTCGTAATTTTCCGGATTTTTGTAGCTTACATAAAGATTTTTTATCCTTTCATCATCTAAGGCATTGCCTGTTAGAGTATAACCTGCATTCTTGAAGATTTGTTTCAACATATGGATACAGTTTACAGATGGCAAGAAGTCATCCATTTTGAAATTTACAGAAGTATCATATATATTTTTATTTGAATAATTGCTTGAATCTGAATATTTCGGCAACAACCCATACAGCACCAACGGAAATATACAAGGCGATATTTCTCCATATACCGATTTGTCGTGTCCCCCTGTATTATATCGAGTGATATCGTCTACCCCTGTAAATGGGATAAGCCACTTCCCTGCCTGATTCATCATTGTTTCGCCAAAGATATCCTTTGCGGTGAGAGGAGCAGGCACTCCCAAGTTGCCTTTGTAACTGTCTTGCGTGATCTCGCTCAAGCGGAATTTACCGTCGAGGATAAGGATACCATCCACATACAGGCGAGCGTCTTCATAGATGCGAAACTTGCCCTGTACCTCCTCCACATTCACATGGCTAAAAATCTCGTTGTTGTTGGGTGTGGCAGGCAGCGTTATCTCGTAAGACATCTGTGCGTCTTTTACGCTCAACTCGGCAGGATTGATAAACTGGCGTTTTAGACGTATACCGAGGCTCTCGGGACTGTTTATGTCGCAAAGACGGTTTTTGATGTATAGTTCTATGCTCATGATTTGTATTGATTTATAAATTAAGTGACTGTTTAGTATTTGTTATGCTTCCCGGCTGTTAGGATGACAAAACAACAATTCGTTTATTCATATCTATCTCCTTCCCTTTATGATCGAATAGCTCAACTCCGAACCACGTTCCATCAGTTTGTTGAGGCAGACATACCGTTGCGCATCTATCGAGTGGTTGTAGCGGTCGATGGGGCGGTTTGTAGCCTCGCCGTTGATGTCGGTCTGCCAGCGATAGTTGCGGTACTCGTTGATGATATTCGTGCTTCGCTGCGTGATGCGCTTGCGGTAACGGTTGAGTATCGAGATACCTGTAACGATGCTGTCCTTGCCTTTCTGTGCAGGTTCTACTCTCCATCCTTGCGACCTTATCTCGCTGATACTCTTCGGTTCTGCACTATCGGCTACGATAGGGATGTCTTGCGCTATGTCGTAAGACCGCAGGGTGTTGGATATCATCATATTGTCGTACCCTTTGTCGTATAGCAATTCGTCTATCCACAGCTCGCCTTCCGACAGGCGTATGTCTACTATTGCCGTAGGGTCGTTGGTGAACCCGAAGTCTATGCCTATCCAGCGGTTTTTGTAGGTATGGGGCATCTCTTTCACTACCTCCCAATTGGTCATAATAGACCCTTTGAGCGAACCAGTAAGTCCTTCGCCATACACCTGCCACCAGTTTTTGTCGCTTCGGTTCGATTCTATTTCTTTCACCTGTGCCTCGGTCAGATACTCGTTGTCTTTGTATGTGGAATGAATCAGTATGGCATCGTCGTTTAGCAGTACTTTCTGGTCGAGCCAGAACTCAAAGCAGGGGTTGCAGTCCAGAAATATCGTATCGGTGGTACGGATAGCCAATTGCCTGAACACTTCATATTCTATATTTATACACTCGTTGATATACAAAATATTTCGGCTCGGGCCATGTACTTTCGATGGATTGTCTGCCGAGAAAAATTCGATAATGCAGTTGTTTATCCTGTAAATCTTATCCGTTGCGTTCCACTGTCGGGCATTCCATTTATTCTCTTTTTGCAGGATTTCTTTAAAGTCTCTGATACAGCCTTTTTTGAGGTGCGGCATCGACTCCGATACAATGGATATTACCCTCGGCTTATCCGAATATTCGGCAATAAAGAATAGTAATTGCAACAAGCTGTATGTCTTCGACGAACGTGTAGAACCTTTGTTTACAATGTACCTGTAAGGGTAATTGTAAGCTTTCAAATTTTTGTCAAATACGGTTGTTGTGTTCATTGTATATTTTCTGTTGTTTTCTCTCTTTTTTCTTTTCGCCTTTAGTGTCTATCCTTCTGCAGTCCTTAGGGGGCCGCCCTTAGGAGTTTGTAACTCCTAAGCCTTATTATAAGGATTTGAAATCCTGATAAGAACTACTTTCGGATTACAATTAGCAATCAACGGAGTGTAACGTAGTTAAATCCGAAAGAACGGTGTTTATTGGCTAGTTATACGAATCAGAATAATGATACTTCATCTCCACCCTGTAAAGCTCGTCCTTCGAATTTGGTTTTATATTCATCTCGTCTACAATGATGTACCGCTGTGTGGCCAACTCGTAAACCATGCGTGACGCACTCATTTCCTTGAGCCAGTTGCATACTTCCCTGCGCACAGGCATTGTTTGCACGGTGAACTGCTCGGTAACGATTTTGCTATACACCGATTCGATCTCGCTACTCGTTGTAAAATGAGGAGTCTGCGTTTTGAATATTGTATTAGCCTCAGCCTTAAAATCGGCGTGCTCCGTTCCCGAAAAGTTGAAACTGCTCCATCCGCCCAGTCGGTTGAGGAATGCAAAATCCTTTATCTTATACAGGCATTCGGGTAGTATGCCGAACGTGAGTTCGTGGCTTATCTGTATGGCTTGCGACTCGTAGCCCGAATATATCAGATATGCACGAACAAGACCAGTGTTGGGGTATTGGTGGAGTAAGCTGTCGATATCAAGCTTGATGGTATTTACCATAAAAAAATCCTTGCGGGCTTTCAGGTGCTTAGTCTCTTTCGCTATCATTTGCCCCGATTGCGACAACAGCTCATGACAGATGCCAAACCGATATTCATCACCAATGTTTTTGCTATGCTCGGCATCGGACAGTATGAAATTGAAATACTGTGTTTGCCCTTTTACATGAAAGAGTTGAGGCTGATTAGTCAACGGCTTTACCTTCTTTATGGCTTCGGGGTTTTTAGACCTTTCTTTTGTGTCGAAAACATAATCCGAAAGGTCGTTTTTCTCCAACGTGCGGTTGTATCCGGCGATGGAGTAGAGCACAGACGAATGGTAAAACGGCGTGGAGTGAGAAACGGTTTTGTCGGTGATCACACGTTTTGCTGTGAACCGAAAATCTTTGATCGTTCCTGTGTCAACCCAGTCCTCTGCCTTCAGAAATGTTGTGGGTATCGTATTGTTTTCCAGTATATTTGTGTTGAACCACAGCGGGGTATATGAATATGCTTTGGTAAGCGTTATTGCCTTTGTACCCATATTGTCGTCCGAGGGGGTGTCGTCTTCACCAAGGAATATGCCTGTGTCTTTGTACATATCGAGGTGTATTCCCACGTTGTCATAACCGATAGCGATCGTGTCTGTGCCTGCGGGATAGGTCTCCGCGGGATTGCCTGCGACACCGAAAAAAGTTCGGTCTCTGCCATTGCTGTTTTTTCGAAAAACAAACGAGAATACATACTCTTTTCCGCTACCGTTCGATACGATATTTATTGTTTTATTGTCATCGGGCGATATGGAGATTTTGAAATTCTTGAAAAACTCATTTTTCTCCAAACCCTCTTTCAGAGCCAGTGCCGTGTTGTGGTATTCGTATTGCCAGGCGGGTCCCGAGTATTCATTGTATTTGCCCAGATAGAAGGCTCCGGGCTCGTTTAGTTTATCCGGGTCGGATGTGCCCTCAAACTTATGCTCTTTGCCCGATTCGGCTTCAATGATGCTAAATGATGATATATTCTCGTATATCTTTATACCCTGCACATCGGGTCTGATAAAGACATAGCCACACCCTGTGAGCTTGAGTTGTATCGCTACCGGCTTGCCTTTTGCTGCAATATTGGCTTCGAACTGTATATAATTGGGGTTACCCGCCAGAGAAACCTTTGCGGGTTTTATCGTTGCTTTGGCTATGTCGGAGCCGTTAATAAAGTATCCCATATTGTGATGTTGTTTTAGTTGTATGAAAATGTTGATGTGTATTTGTCCGTTCTTAGCTGCGTTCTTAGGGGTTTGCAACCCCTAAGCTTTACTATCAGGATTTTAAATCCTAACAAGAATTCCTTTCGGATTGCAAATCCGAAAGGACGGTGGTAGATTTCTGTCTGTAGGGGCGAGGCTTGTCCCTGCCCGTCCAATTGAGGGTAACCACAAGGGTTACCCCTACAAAATACCTGAATAACTATTGCTGATTATTTATCTATCCGTCAGTTGAAATATTTATTCAATTCGTCGATCGTTGCTTCAAAAAGTTGCTCGTACCATTCGGTTTCAAACTTGCGATCTATCCTTTCTTCCAATGTTGCCAGTATAGGACGCCCTTCGTGTCCGTCTCGCCAGATGGCACGTGCGATGAGAAAAAGGGTGCTGTTGTCACTCGGGATGTTTCGCGATAGTGCCCAGTCTCGTAGCTCGTCCAATGGCGGAAATTTGCCTTTGCAGGGTGCTCTGCCTTTTTCGAGAAAGGTGATATAATTGTCGAAATAGGCTTCGATCACGATATTTCCGTTTGCCGCTCGCCACGATACGTTCACGTTTTTCGCCTTCTCTCGCAGTGTGTTTTTGTTCACTTTGGGGTTGTTGCTGACTTTGTCATCTTTGAAAATATCGCCTGCAAGAATGGCTATTTCGTTCGTTATCTGGTCTATTGCTTTTTTTAGTGCGGGTGTCATTGTTTTAGATTTATTACTTCTTTGTTTTCAGATCAAAATCGGGGAACTTATTCACAAACACTTCGCAATTGCCCGCAGGCGATAAGTCGAAGCTCTTTAAGGTTTGACCTTTTTCGAACTCCTTGTTTGCATCAAACTGTTGATCGATAAGGCATAGGTTTTGCATGTTTGCCTGTGTAAAGTTGACCGAAAAACGACAACCCGCTGCATTGTCGTCGTAGTAATCGCTGAGAGTCATATAGTCCCAATCGGGAGTGATGGAGATGCCCAGAGTGTCGCGGTTTCGCTTGATTCGTTCTATGATATTCAGCCCGGTAGAGAAGGCAAGGTTTTGCAAGTGGCTTACCGACTCTTCACTTTGCGGGAGAAAAAGAATTGAAAAGCTCACCGAGTTGGAGAATGTATTGTTTCGGTTATTGCCCCGCAAAGGGTCTTCGAGCCAGAAGAGAGGATAGGCCTCTTTGCCGCTGCCCAGCTCGTAATTACGCCCATAGTAGAAGGCTTTGATAAGCTTATGCTCACGGGCTTGCTGCCTGAAAATGTCGATTATACTTTCTATCATTTCTAAAAATTTAGGATGTGTTTATTAATAGATAATTTTCTTAGAAAATGATGAAAAGAGGTGTGGGTCACCTCTTCATCTGTCTCTCAAACTTATACTGGTCTTCTTCGGCGTGGGACTTGTCTATTTTATAGAGGAGAAATCCGAACACTTCGCCAACTGTTTTTCGAGTGATCGTATCAAATAGGTGTATCTTATCCTCTGCCAGATCGGCAATCGTTTTATACCACCCCCATTTATTGCAAAAGTCTTTGTATCCTTTAGAAACCGGGCGGCTTGAGCCATTACCGTCGAATAGTGGTTCAAAATCGCTTCGTATTCTCTCTTTTTGGATAAAAAAAAACTAATCAGCGGCAGTGCCTTGTCGCATGTCAGGTTTTTGAACATTTCGGTACGTTCACCCAACAAGTCGGGGTTGTACTTTTCACCGATAGGGCGGCAAAGGATAGCCAGCAGTTCGGAGAGTTTGCACTCGCTGTCGCTACCGATCACATTTTCGGCATCGACCCATTCGCCGAGGGTAAGTTTGTCGGCAAAGGATACGAAATATTCCGTGTCTCCCATTTTTACTGCGTTAGCAGGGGGCAGTTCGCTGTCGAACACAAAGTCTACAATCTCGGCAAGGGCATTAAACACCTGTGCGGGCGACTCCAGCAGTACATTCGCATCGATATTGCACACATCGGCAACGAAATGCACCAGATCGAGCTTAGTCTCGGGCTTTTGCATGTAAAGTTTTTCGTAGCGTGATAGTTTGATGTCGCTCCAGCTTTCGGGGATTTCTAGTTTTACGTTGTTTAATTCTACTGTTACCATACATTTTTTAGTTGTTTGTATAGTAATAGATAATTTTGTGGAAAGATGATGAATAGGGGGCTTTGTATATTGGGTGGTGTGTTCGATAGGATGATAGAAGGAAAAGGGAGGTAGGGAGTAAAAAAACTTCTAACGAAGACGTTTATAAGAGGATGTGTTATTATAAATAAGTAGTTAAAAAAAACACAATGTAATTTAAATAGTGATATTGTTAACATAAATATAGTAAAATTTAAAAAAATAATGTTATTTTTGTCATTGTGCGGATTGTTCGATAGCTATTGTTTAATCTTATCTATAAAATTGTATAAATAGATTTTAATTATTATCATTTTGATAATGAGTTGTCTAAATTGCTCTGATTGGATTAGGTTATAAAGATTTCCTTATCTCTTTTATTTTTATTATTTAACATTAAAGCCAATGATAAAACCATGGGCATAAAAAGAAAAACATGAAAAGTGAAACCAGAAAACGGATTACGTATGTATTATTGACGTTAACCATGTTGTGCGGTTGCTCATCCGAAGAAGATCATACAACAATAGAAAAAAAAGTAGTGCCGCTCACTACAGAATCTGCACGCGACTATTATTATAGTGTGTACGGCGATGTACCTAAGCTTAAAAGTTATAATGAGGAACATGAGTCACTAATTGTTGACTGGGATGCAGCGCAATTGTACAGTGATAGTCTTTGGTATGCAGTTGAGTCTCCTATCGACTTTAACGATAGCATAAAGATAACATTGATGACAAACGATGTTAGTAGTCGAGTTGGTTCGGGGCATACAGATGAAGTGAAGCAGGTACTCAGACTTGTAATACTTCGAAATAAAGAAACGGGTAAGACTGTCAGTTTTATTATGGTGGTGATTCCAGACTATGATTATATGATAAGGGAAGGTGATATGATTCACGAAAATAAGTATCTTTCACGGACTTCTCACTTGGATGGTGCGGTACTATTCTATGGTATTAATGGGGAGTTTGTTAACGGTTGGGTATACGAAGATGGTAAAATAATAGATCATACGACTAGTCATTACAGCAAGTTGGGAGGTAAAGCCACTAAGCAGGAGTCAACCTATTGTTGGGTGCAAGTATTCTCTACTAGCGATGGAGAAGAAATAGGACGTACATATTATTGTGAAGATACTGGTGGTTCAACATGGACAGGCGATATTCCGGATGATACTGTGCCTGATCACTCAGGAGGGGGAATAGATAATGGCTACTCAGATCCTTCATCAGGTGGAGGGAACAGTGGCGACAGTGGTTCTGGATCATCAAACAAGCAACCTAAATTGCGTACTGATTGTAGTGGAAATGCTACACAGAATGCAACTAATGCTCAAAATGTGATGAATGGAAGTATTGATATAAAAAATAAACTGACAACTTTACGAAATTATGCGAAAAATAATTCAAATGAATTTAGTTCTTACATAGGCAAGACCACTCAAGGTAATTATACGATGGGTACTATTATTGAAGGTGACTGGAGTAGCGGTAATGTAGAAATATATGAATCTACTCTTTATAATATACATACTCACTCAAAATCGAAAAACTCATCCATTACTGATCTTACAGGTCCAAGTGCAGAAGATATATATAGTTTGTTGGAAGGCAACCAGTATTTTGCATCAAATGGATATACAAATTTGAAAGGCATAATTATTCTTGCATACGACGGTAGTGAATATTTGCTATATATTAACGAAAGAAGTAAAGCTGTTTCATTCGCAAACAGCAAATTGTATCTTTTTGAATCTAATGAAAAAGGATCTTTTGCTAGTTCTAGTATGGCTAATGAATATACTGATATTGTGAATAAGTTAAAGAATTCAGGATATTCAATCCAAAATTCAAATGATTATGCATATAGTTATTTATTGGATAAATACGCAACAGGTCTTAAAATTTCAAAAAAAGAAAATAGCTCTGGTTCTTTTAAAGAAATGAAAACAGAGAAAACAAGTAATAATTACGAACCTAAAATATGTCCATAATTATGAGAAAATTAATGTTTGTATTGTTTATTTTTATATGTGTGATGGGTAAATCCCAAAATGATTTACCTTATAAATCGCTATCTGTATTTAGTGGTGATACCACTGCTTTTATGATTTATAACTTTATGGATAGAGCCGATTATTATAAGGGACTTACCTTGAAAGAGGTTAGCCGTGATCTGAAGATACCGATTAAGTATCTTGTCGAAACTTCTGACGGAAATAAAGAGAGTATTATTGGATTAATATATATATATGATGAGAAAAAAGTATCTCATCTTTTTGAAGATAAAAATGTATCTTTTTATTGCCTTAAAATTTATTGGGATGAAGAAGCTTTAATTAAAAAGAGGAAAATAAATCGTTTAAATAATATCGATGCTAAGTATGAGGCTCTTAAAGATTATAAAATAAAAAAAATAGAAGTAGTTTTGTCTCGTGATTATAAAGATTATGAGAAATATTTTCCACAAAGGAAAACCAAATCGTCAGAAGACAAGGAAAATAAGGAGTTGATTTATAGATGGTCAACAAGAAGAAAATAAAAAATGGTATAAAGAGATCAAGGACATAAAATTAGTCCAAAGGTTACTCTAGTGGGTAGCCTTTTTTATGGGATTATTCATAATTTTGTGTAAGCATCATCCGTCCTTTGGGGTTTGTGACCTCAACGTTTTTAATATTAGGATTTATAAATCCGAACAAGGATAGCTTTAGAATTACAAAGCCGAAAGGGAGGTAGAAGCAGTTTTCGTTTGAGACAATTAAACCTTCTCCAAGATTTATATTCTAACAAGAATAAAACTATAAATGTAAATACTATGAAAAAGTTGATTGCATTACTTATATTGACACTTTTATATACTCATTCTGCTGACTTGTCGGCTATAGAGCATCATTCACAAGAATCTGCCAAAGTGAAGATTTCTTGCCAAAGAAAGATAACGTCATTGGGCGGCGGTTATTCAAAAGATGATTTCTCTGTTTATTTTCGAGGCGAAAAGTTAAGGGGTGCTTCTGCCAGCTCATTTAAATATCTGGGTGGCGGCTATGGCAAAGATAACTGGAAGGTATTCTATCGGGGGATAGTAGTTGAAGAGGCTTCCGCCTCATCGTTCGAATACTCTGAAAGTGGCTACGGTAAGGATAGCTGGAAGACTTTCGTTGGAGGTAAAGCTGTTGCAAATCAAAACTTGCAGTCTATAGGCGGTGGTTATTCAAAAGATGATTTCGCTGTTTATTTTCGAGGCGAAAAGTTAAGGGATGCCTCTGCCAGCTCATTTAAATATCTGGGTGGCGGCTACGGCAAAGATAACTGGAAGGTATTCTATAAGGGGATGGTAGTTGAAGAGGCATCGGCCTCATCGTTCGAATACTCGGAAAGTGGCTACGGTAAGGATAACTGGAAGAGTTTCTTTAGAGGTAAAGCTGTTGCAAATCAAAACTTGCAGTCTATAGGCGGCGGTTATTCAAAAGATAATTTCAGTGTTTACTTTCGAGACCAAAAGATCGAAGATGCCTCTGCTAGTTCATTTAAATATCTGGGTGGCGGCTATGGCAAAGATAACTGGAAAGTATTCTATCAGGGGATGGTAGTAAAAGAGGCTTCGGCTTCATCGTTTGAATACTCGGAAGACGGGTATGGAAAGGATAACTGGAATGTGTTTTATAGAGGGAGAGTTGTAGAAAGATAAACTTTTTTTGGAGACGACACCGAAAGGGCACAGGTGATTATTATATATCTGAAGGTTAAATAGAAAATGCGAGTTTTTTAACTCGCATTTCTTATTATTCTCGTATTTAGCTTATGCTATTTATTCTTCATTACTTTTTCTCGAACTATATTACCTTCGTTATCTGTACTTTCGAAGAAATATATACCCCTGTTCAGGTTTATGTTTTCTATATTGAAGTTCACTGTATTTTTTTCTTCATATACTTTTACTCCGTAGATATTATAGATGCGGACATTTTTGAAAATAGGAGTATCTTCTATGATAAGAGACTTGGTGGCAGGAGTTAGAGTTATTACTTTGCTCAGAATAACCCCATCTTGACTTACACTGATTGTTGTTGTTGTTGAACCATTATATTTTGATCTCAATAAAAGCCCCCAAACATTGGGCTGAGGGTTCATTTCCTGTATTAGATCAAATAAAGAAGAGTCGTATGTCCATGTAGGTCTGTTTAATGAGCCTCCAGCCAGTATTACTGGTGATGTTAGTCCATAAGTATAACTGCTAACTCCGGCCAAATATCTATATTGGACAGGAATAGTTTTGGTAAGCTTTAAACTTCCTATATTTGCCTCCGCAGTTACACTCCCCAAAGCGGAGTTGGATACAAGATATCTAGCTGTAGCTGTTCCCTGACCACTTACTACTGTTATATCAGCATTGCTTATCCAATTGACGGCATGGATTCCTTGATAACCATCAATGTTTAACGTAAATGTCTCGCCTCTAACAACAAAATCAGGACTACTTTTTATTATTTTTTGTTCAAGCTTATATTGAGTATTTGTCGCTGTTAAAGTTCCGCCCAGCCAGTTGCTCAAGCGTGTGTCGTTTGTTCCTCCCCTGTCCAAGATTTATCAAATCTGCCGTAATATTTAGTAACAGGAGCACATCGGTTATCTCCTCCGTGCAACTGACCTATTACCCGACCTGCTGAATTAAATAATGGAGATCCGGAAGAACCGCCTTCGGCTGTTCCACTGTCCAAACCGACGCTCCAATGAGTATTTGCAGGCGAAATTGTTCCATCTGTCCATGACATTTTATCAGAGTATGAACTTATAGCATGATAATCAAAAGTAATTTTCATCACATCTCCTCGTGGATGGTGAATCCCTGTTCCATTAGGAGATGTTGCTCCACTGCGATCCCATCCTAAGAACGATACTCTATTTTCTCCTTCGTATGGTATCTGATTTCTGTTCAGCTCCAATAATGCAAAATCTGTAGGTTGCCATGCAGCCCTGAATGTCGCTCCATTGCAAGATATGCTATTCGTAAATGAGTTTCCATTACAAATATTTCTTGTGAAATGGAATCTGAACAGCCATTGGGCCACATTCGATTTTTCTGTTGGAGATAGTGTCCCATGGTTGCTATCAGTATCAACGCAATGGAAAGCTGTCAAAAGATAAGGATTGAAACCTTCGTTATTTAATAATGCTCCGCTACAAGTAAATGTTTCATCTCCTATTGGAAATAAAATCAGTGCTATAGCATTAGATTCTGTCTTCCACTCTGGATTACAAACTACATCAATGTGGCAACCCATACCATCTCCATACGCTTTTAGTTTGCTTACATTGGGGGGAATATTCCCTCTATAGGCATGTATCACTCTTTCTATTGTCAACCTGCTATTACCTTTTTGATCTGATGGCTCGAACAAATAAATAGTTACATCATCCCCTTCTATCAAGTCGGTCATAAAAAAATCACTCTCAGTATTATCTTTATGCTTTAAAGGACCATATAGCATCGTTCCACTGGCATTACCTATATAAAGCTCTGCTCCTTCGGGCAAATATAGATTGTTGAATATAAAATTAATAGAAATAGCTCCTTTCGATTCGAAGTTCATAGACCATAGCCTCCCTCCATCAGTACTTATCCAAGCACCATCTTTTAGGGTATAATTCACCTCAAACCCCTTTCCAAAGCGATAAGGAGCATCTTTCATCGAATCCACAATAGCGTCTTCTTTAAGCATCTTTTGCACATCGAAGGTTGGCATTTGATGTTTGATACTCGATTTTGTTCGTTTTTCTAATATTTTTATCTGATCTAAAGCATTTCCTTGAGGGAAGTACCTTGTTTCCACCTGCCCGACGGCAAGTAGCGTGAAAATTGATAAACTAAACAATAGTAAAATTTTTCTCATAATTATAAGATTTAATAATTGAACAATTTGTTATTTATTCTTATGAAAAACAAATAACTCTTATTAATAATATGTCTATCGCAAATCTATAGAGCATAAATCAGATATTATAAATATAGTAATATTCTGAACAGATGCTTGTTGTGGCCTTTTGTCAGACCCTGTAATACTTATGAGGTGATATCAATGTTTAGTAACTGAGTTGATAAATGTACAAAAAGATTTTGTATTTTTGTTAAAATTTAACTAATATTTTTTAATAAATATTTAACGATAAAAATCAAGTTATAAAATGATTTATAGTATTATTCCTGTCTGTTCTTTGGCGGTTCTAAGCTCAATGTTTTTAATATAAAGATTTGTAAATAAGAGAGGTTGAAGGAAAAAGGGAAGCACGTATATTCACGATATATCCTCTCTGTCATGCTGAGTAACGAAGCTTTTCTATTACTCTTAGGATGGAACAAAAGCGAGAGCTAAGCTTGTAGAATCGTTCTTAACGAAGTCAGCCTCCCAATAATGAGAGACTGACTTATATTTAAGTACGTAAAAGCAATGCTATTTCATTAATATAATTCTTATTATTCCTACACCATGAGTGGTTGGAATAGAAGTTCCATGCCCCGAAGATGAACCACTTGTCGTTTTTGCATATAAATTTACTTCAAGATCAAAATAATTCTTGTCTCCTTTTCTAAAAAAATACCACATAACATCATCGTAGTAAATAGAGAATTCAACTGTTGTCCCTTTTATCTCGAAATGATAGGCAAAAGGAAGGTTAAAATCAATAGTATCGTAACTTCCGATGTTTAATGTTCTCTTAAAAATTAAAGGCTTTTGATTTGATGAATCATACGTAAATTCAGCAAGTAAAAACCTTGGAGATTGAGAAAATGCTGTTGCTGCTAAAATAGTAAATAGAGAAAGTAGAATAAGTTTTTTCATTTTGTATTTGTTTTTATAGTTAAAAAAAAAGGTTGTTTTAAAATTAATAAAATTTATCATTTGTATTGCAATAACACTTCATCTATCTTTATCGATATTTTCTATGAAGATATCCTTCCTTTTGTCAGGATGACAGAAGAAAAAGCAAAACAGAATAATTTTTCATCATTTTCTCCAATAATTATCTATTGATGTAATTGATAACATCAAAAACGATATGAGAAAAGAAGAAAAAACGTACACAGTAATTAAGCTGTCGGATACCGTGCGCACGTATCCCACTTTTACCAAAAACCACAAAGGCTGGATAAACTACGATCGTGACAACCTCCTGCCACAGCGCATTATAGAGCTCAACAACGAGTCGGCAATCAATCAGGCGGTGATAGAAAACAAAGTGACTTATATCTGCGGATCGGGAATTGACGGTACGGAGTATTACGGTCAGCCCAATCCAAACGATAGCTGGGACGACCTGATAGAGAAAGTAGCCAAAGACTATGTCACCTTTGGCGGGTATTGCTTCCAGATCATCCTCAACGAAAACGGCAAGAGCATGAGCCTCTATCATACCGACCTTAGTAAGGTGAGGATAGGAGAGGTGAACGATTTTGGCATCAACCTCAGCTTCTATCTGTCTAACGACTGGCGACGCACGGCAGGTAAGTACGCACCTGTGGCGATAAAAGCCTACGGCAGCGAGGAGATGCAAAAGGGCGTCCCGTATCTGTACTATTACAAAGACTATGCGCCCAGCCTCGACCATTACCCTGTACCGCAATACTACTCGGCATTGAACTACATTGAAGCGGACGGATTGCTGGGCAAATTCTACCGCAACTCTATCCACAACGGCTTTGTGCCCTCTACCATCATCACCATGCCCAGCAACCCGAGCGAAGATCAGAAAGACCAGTTCCAAACCGATATAGAACGTAGCTACGCGGGTACAAACGGCGCAAATAGCATTGTGGTGCTTTGGGGCGAAAGTCAGGAAGTGAAGCCTGTGGTGACTTCATACACGGCGAGCAACAATGCCGACTTGTACAACAATGTGGATGAAATTATCTTTCAAAAGATTATTTCGGCGCATCGTCTTACATCGCCTACCTTGGCGGGGCTGTCGGGTTCGGGCAACCTGTCGGGTAATGCCAGTGAAATTATCAACTCGTTTGTGCTTTACAACCAAACTGTTATTCATCAGCTTCGCCGACGGATACTGGATACACTCAGCATTTTTACGATCAACAACGGATACAAGAAACTCGAGTTGCGTGACTTGGATATCGTAGGGCAGATTTCTGATAAGGCTATATAAGAATGTGCCAATAGCTGAATCTATCAGCATATTGGCACATCAAAAATATTGGATGCAATTTTTATCTTCTTGGCGGGTTGAGTGGACGATTAGGTCGATTGGGACGGTCGGGATAATAAAATCCGGCTTTGTCACTGTTTACCTCTACCAGCTTCCCGTTCAGGAAATGTAAAAAATAGTAGTCTGTTGGAATCCTTTCCGCTCCCGGCTCATACTGTGTATAACGCAATACTTCGAGATTACCTTCGTTGGTTTGAGTCAAGGTTACAAGCTGAAAATCGGAACCCAATCTCTTTATTACTTGCGACTTGGTCATCCCCAATTCCAACTGCTGTACACCTGTTTGCACAGTAGCACACGATGCTAAAATAAGCGAAAACAAAGCAACGAACAGCGTTCTTTGAAGGAGCTTAATCTTTTTCATAATGTTTAATTTTATATTTAGCTTTATAGTTAAGACCAGCAAAAGTAGTATAAGTTTAATCGCAATATGAATAAAAAGTCGAGAATAATAATAAAATTTCCGCCGTTCTTCGCCGTTCTTTCCCCCGTTCTTTCGGATTTATAATCCGAAAGTTATTCTAATAAGGATTTTAAATCCTTATAGTAAGCCTTAGGGGTTGCAAACCCCTAAGGACGAAGGGACGAAGAGGGTAAAAGAAAGCATGCCAAGTAAAAAAACAATTAAACAAAAACAAAAATGAACGAATACATACAAATCCCACTTATCACCGAGAGCCTCTTTAAACAGCACTCTCCCGTGACAGCAAACACCGACATCACCGAGTTTGTACCTTACATCTGCATTGCACAAGAGCTGCATATAGAGCCTGTACTGGGCGAAGCGTTGATGACTGAGCTCAAGGCACAGATAACCGAAAACACGCTCACAGCGTACAACAGCGACCTCATCGTGCGCCTTGCCCCCGCTTTGTCGTTCTATGCCGTCTATCAGGCGTTGCCTTTCCATTGGGCTACCATCGTCAACAAGGGTATCACCATTCGTGAGAGTGAGAACAGCAAAGCCGTAGACATCAAAGACCTTGCACAACTTCGACAGTGGATAAAGAACGATGCCGATGTGTTAAAAAATCAACTGATGGTCTTCCTTTCCAAGTTTAGTGCCCACTATCCGTTGTGGCGTCCGCAAGATGGATGCTGCGATAAGGTGATGGGCGAAGGCTCAGGAAGGAAATCGTTCGACAGCGGCTTCCACTTCAAAGGCAAGAGGAAAGGCTGCTGATGATGGAAAGAAATCCCCTAAACTCACTCAAGTTTAGGGGATTTTTTTTGTATTCTAAAATGTTGAAAATAGATGTTATCCTAAGATCATATTAACATTGATATTTGTTTAGTAATTCTTTGAAACGAGGATCTTGGCGGAGATTGTCAAGGTCAGGATCGTTTTGAACGTTTTCTTTCGCTTGAGGAGTTATTTTCAGAGCCCTTTCAAGCCATTCGAATGCATCTTCTTTTTTGTTTAAAAGAGAGTAAAGGCATGCCAGATTATATAAGCTAACTGTTTCATTTAAAGAACAGGCTTTTGCAAACTTTTCTAATATTATACTCAGATCATCTTCTATACTTTTTCTTAACTTTGCCCGCTCTAATAATGCATTCCCCCAATTATTGTATGTCGGTCCATCATTTTCGTCAATTTGAGTAGCTTTTTTGTATTTCTCCAAGCTTGCTTCAAAAAGTTTTTCATCATTTTTTATTTTTGCCAACTCAGCCAAAGCATTCCCCCAGATATTGTATGTCATTGCTTTATTTTCATTGTTTTCATCCTTAAAATTATTAGATTCTGTAGCCTTTCTAAAATAAAAAATAGCATCTTCATATAACCCTTTTTGGCTAGCGTTATAACCATTCAAGAACCAATCATAGAATGTATATCTATTAACAGGCAGCTTTTCATTTATTTCCTCAACCGTTCTTTTGGTTTCTGCTTTTATCTCTTTATTTTCTGAGCCGTCTTTATTTTCAATGATTGTTTCTACAATATTTTTCGCATTACTTTCAAGATGCTGAATACTATCAACATATATTTTCGCTTTTTCTAATAGGGATTCTATTTCTTTAATCTTCGTATCTACCATCAATAATGCCGATTTTACAGTAGAATCGGCATTCTCTTTTATTGTTTTAACTTCTTCGCTTGTTTCGGTCTTAAGGTTCTTTAATTCCTTCTTTACTTTTCTGATAGTCTTTTTGTTAAATCTAAAAATGAGATATCCTCCTAATACAGTAGCAGCTAATAGAAGTCCGCTACCAATACTAATAATAGATATAAAAGTGGATAAATGTCCTTGTGCTTCATTTATCCGTTTATCTTGTGCCTCTATCTTATCGTCTAGTCTCTTGTCTTGTACTACGACTTTATCCTCTTGAGCTTCCTGTTTGAGTCCTATTTTTTGATTTTCGAGTTTTTGCTCCACCTCTTTGGCGGTATAGATAGTTTCTTTCTGTCCATATGCCGCAACGCACACCACCAGTAAAATCGCCAAGAATATGTTTTTCATAAATTATAAATTACGTATGATAATCAACTTTCTAAATTAATATTTATTTCTTTATTATAAATATTTCGATCCCCCAATATTTCCTCCGTCCTTCGGGGTTTGCAACCCCGAAGCTCTACTATAAGGATTTAAAATCCTGATTGCAATAACTTTCGGATTATAATTAGGAATCAACGGAGTGTAACGTAGTTAAATCCGAAAGGACGTTACGTGTTGCACGCAGGGGGGGATAGTTGATGAATGAGTCTCTTCCTTCCATTCTATTAACATACCATTGAGGAAATGTAAGGTGTAACTATGATCCTTTGTGCGAAAAGAGAGTACTTCTATTTGTCCTTTGGGCGTTTGCCGTTCCGAGACAATGCGATAGTCTGTACCCAATTCTTGTATCACTTCGTTTTTGTGCATACCTATTTGTGGTATTATTTCTTGACTCCATTCTACCAGCTTATCGTCAACGAAATCTATTGTATAATTATAAAAATTTGTACGGAAATAAAATTCTTCTTTTTTCCCTTCGGTAGATTCATTTACAGATACAAGCTTATAGTCTGTGCCTAGTTTTTCTATTATATCGTCTTTAGACATTCCTTTTTTCAGGTTTGGTGTTTCACGCCATTCTACAAGTTTATCGTCCACAAACTTTATCGTATAATTGTAAGAACTTGTATAAAAGCGGATCACTTCCATTTTTTCGTCCGCAATCTTTTCTTCTACGATAGTTTTATAATTTTTTGTATCGAATATTTTAATGACGTCACTTTTCGCAGTTCCCATTTTTAGTCTCGATTCTTTACTCCACGATACTACTTTGTAGAGAATAATATTGACAGTATAGTCGTACACCCCTACATGGTAAATGTATGTTTCTTCGTTACCTTTCTTGGTCGGTTTGCTCGATATATACTTATAGTCTGATCCTAGTATCGAGGAAAGATCCCATTTGCTGATCCCTACTTTCAACTCTTTTTCTTTATTTTCTGCCTTGTTGCTGCTTGATGTTGTACCCGATGAGTAAGACGGAGAATTAATGAAATCGGATGCAAAGTCTCCAACAGACTGCAGTGCTTTGCAGCTAGAGAATAATATTGTAACAAGCAGAGGTAATAGTAAATATCGATTTATTTTTCTAATCATGTTTTGTCTTCATTTGTGTTAATTTCTTCAAAGGTAAGCTTTAAATTTAATATAGAGAATATGCTGTCTACAAAAGGCGTTTAAACTTTCAACAAATCCTTCGGGGTTTAACTACGTTACACTCCGTTGATTGCTAATTGCAACCCCGAAGACTTACTATAAGGATTTTAAATCCCAAAGGACGTTACACCCGAAAATGCCTGAGAGAAGTCTCAGGCTTTTTTTATGATTCCTCTCCAAATTTATCTCTATATATACTAATAATTAAAATATTATGGCAGATAAAAAAGAATTTACACTCAAGGTTAATGGCCTTGAGCAGAGTATCGAGAATGTAGAAAAACTAAACAATAGTTTAGATAAAGTAGATGTGAAGACACGAGGGATGTCCGTTACTGCTAGCGATGTAGCAGATGCCTATAAAGATGATATTAAGGATGTAATGGAATACATTGTTTTGCAAATGGCGAAGATTGGAGCAATCGTTACAGAACTTAATGCGCATGTGAGCAAGGCAATAGAAAAAAATGTAGAAGCCGGAGAGAAACTGGCGGAGAGTATAGAGAAATCCGCTGAAAGTGGATTGTCTTCTGTTAAGGTAAAAGCAATAGAAGCATCTACATTGATTGAAGCCTGGATAGATAAAGTAGCAAACAGATCCGAAGAACAATTAATAAACCTACAAGCCAAACAAACAGAGCAGTTAGAGAAAAATAAAGAATTGTTGGAGAAGTCTGCTGCAATAACGAAAGAATATGATGAGAAAGATAAAGAAATTGGGACTCTCAACTTAAAAGCGCATAAAGAAAATACAGAGGCTCGTATAGGCGAATTGAAAAATTATAAGGTCGAACTAGAAGCTGCAGATATACAGACTAGGTTATATTACAGTAGTGTAATCTCGCTATACGCAGAAGATAGTGCTGAATTTAAGCAAGCTCAGGAGGGAAAGCAAAAAGCTTTAGAAGATCTCCGAATTAAGATTGCTGAAACGGATAAAGAACTTAAGGAAACAAGTAGTTCTTATTGGAATACATGGAAAAAACAGCAAGTGGAATTCGGAAAGGAAATTGAAAAATTAGGAGTAGATATAGAAAAAAAAACTACCGGAAAGATAGATGATATTACCGAAAAAATAACTGAAAAAACGAAAGGTGTCACTGATTTTATAAATAAATATAGTAAAGAATATAATGATCAAAAGACAGAAATTCTTGAAGGCCTCAAAGCCATTGATGATGAAGAAAAAGAATTTAATGATAATAAATATAAAGCAAAATTAGCTAAGCTCGAAAAAGAACGAAAAGAATTAAGAAAAGAAATAACAGACGCACAAAAGAATAGAGATGAGGCCCAGAAGAAAAAGGATGAAGCTGAGGCAAAAAAAGCTAAGATAGAAGAAGAAGCAACAAAAAAGAAAAATGATTATGAAGATAAAATAAAAAGGATAAAAGATGCTTTTGAATTAGATGATTCTGATTTTGCAGACGAGGTCGAAGTTGATTCTATCACTACAAGTGGAAGTCCTGAAACAAACACTCATAAAGCTGCTAAAAGTTTAATAGAACAGCCTTCTGCAAATATTAGTGAAACTGATAGCGGAGAGGGTACGCTGCCTCTTACTGGAGAAGAGGAGTCAAAATCTAAACCTAAACCACCCACAGATGATGAAAGGCAAGCTGCAATAGATAGGATTAAAGAATTAAAGAAGCTTAATGATGAAGTGAAAGCAGACACGGAAGATTTGGCTACTATAATAAAAGATGCTAATGAAACTATAGAAAATAGCAATAATGCTATAATAGAGGGTGAACGTAGTATCCTATTAGAAGAAATGCAAATAGATGATGAAAAGAAGAAGCTCGAAGAAAAAAAAAGTAAGAGAAATGAAGAAATAGATGCAAGAGAGCAAAAGAGAAAAGATAAGCTGGCTAAAATAGAAGAGGTAGCCCAAAAAGCGAAAAAACTAAAAGAGAAAGCCGAAGCAAAAATTCAAGCTGTACGTGATATTGCTGTGGCTACAAAAGATATTGCCAAGGGGGTTGCTACCGCATGGGGAAAAGGTCCAATCCTAGGTCCACCATTAGCCGCATTGGTCGCTTTGAATGGTGCTATACAACTAAAGATGATGACAGCTCAACTGGCCAAATTCCGAGACGGTGGTCTTCTCCACGGCAAACGCCACTCACAGGGAGGTATGCGTATCGAGGGAACAAATATGGAAGTAGAGGGCGGCGAATTTGTTGTCAACCGTGTGTCGACCGATAAAAATCTGGGACTCGTAAAATATATCAATGAGCAACGGCGCGAACTGAAACCAAAAGACCTCGATGCCTTTTTCTCACGTTCGTCTCAGGGCTTGGAACCGTCCTTCAAGCGTATGTTTGCCCAAGGGGGGCAGTTGCCAACCATCGAACCCGCAACCAATGTTGACAACGACAGCCTGATAAAAGCAATTCAAGCTATAAAAATAGAGCCTAAAGTTGCCGTCACCGATATTCATCGTGCACAAGACAATATGGTAAGTGTAAGTGGCTGGTCGGGTGTATAATGGATGAATAGGAATGGATTTCGTCCCTTTGTAAAAAAGCGTGGCTCATGAGTCACGCTTTTATTATATGCAATCATTTCAATTTACTTTTTTTCGCCACAAGAGGGGATTTGCAATCCATCGTTCTTCGGGGTTTGCAACCCCGAAGCTCATACTATCAGGATTTAAAATCCTGATAAGAATAACTTTCGGATTGCAAATCCGAAAGAACGTTGATAACTTTCGGATTGCAATTAGCAATCAACAGAGTGTAATGTAGTTAAATCCGAAAGGACATTCGCTTGCAACCTTCATATTGCATATTATTTACTGACGTATATGAGAACTGTATTTAGTTTCTTTTTTTCATCATACTGTTTTGTTATTCCGACAAAACCCTCCAGTGGTCTGCTCCATGCGAAATCTATTTTTCCTTTTTTGCGTAGTTCGGTTTCTTTATTTGGCTGTATCCCATAGTCGTTTTCGAGTATAGATACCAGCTCATTGAATTCTATAGGATTCTTGTTATTCTTATAAAACTCTTTGATATATGAGATTAGCCGAAGCCCACTCTCATTAAATGTTAAAAAACAAGTATTGAATACATATCCGGCCAATTCCATATTCGTAACTTTTATCACGTTTTCCAATAGGGGGATGATTTGTGTGTCTTCTGTCTTGATATCGATTAATATTTCGTATGCTTGTTCGATAGTCATACCCAGATAGAATTCACCTAGCCCGGTTATCGGCACGTCTGTTTTTACCGATTGTGCAAAAGATGTAGTGGCGGATAGTAATAAAATAAGAAGGATAATTTGTGTCTTCATAGCTTTTATATTATTTGGTGCATAATAATAGGCTGCTTTTCCCTCTTCGACTCAGGGAGATTTGCAATCTATTTATTGTCTAGGTAGTACTTTATTAAGCTGGAAGCAATTGGTGTTACAGCTTCCAGATTAATAAGAGAATCGTTAAATAGCTCTGTATGGGTATTGCCCCGAGCATCTTTTTGTTTATCCATATATGAGATTAATTCGGTTATTGTAAAAGTTTTATCTTTATTTTTGAGACCTTCCTTGTCGATTTGCTCCATATAATTTAATGTGTTGTCGTATATTTCAAAAAGACCTAAAAGCTGGTCATACCAGTCATACACTTCTTTTATATAGCAAGTATCGTTATTACGGGCAATGTATGTTGTAAAATCTCTATTTGGGAATGCCTTTTTTACTTTTTTCAACATTGCTTCGTCTCTCAGAAAGCTGAGCAGATCATTGATAGTTCTTGCATTTTTTAAATAATCCAGGTTGTCAAATAAAAGTTCCTGCAAATATTGAGCACTCTCTTTATATTTCATATCGGTTTTTATTACATCAAACCTTTCTTTGTATTTTTTAGTTAGTCTTGTTTCATAATTGTCACGTCCTTTGAGTGTTTTGTATTCTTTTCCGTCGATAGTATAGTATAATCCTTTTTTTATGCCTCTGATCTCATCAGCAACTATTCTTAACGCTTCCGATTTATCGATAGGGGCTTTCTCGTTTTGTAATTTTTGCGATGTTTCTCTCAAAACTTTGCCTAAGTCTCCAATTTTATTGTTGTTTTCTACATATCTATCCAAATCTATTGTCGGTCGTTTGATCGATCTTCCTTTATGTAGGTTTATGATATCGGTATGATATGTTGAAATCATATTGTATTGATCAACAATCAGATCGAAGAGTTCTCTAAATTCTTTCCTGTAGAATGTTTCTCCATTGCAGGCGATAGTAGGTTCCAGTTTTATATGGTTTTTTATCTCTTTGTATTCGCCCGAATCGATCGTTTTTTTTGCATATACATTGGCTATTCTAATATCTGAAATTGCACTCTTATAGAGTTCAAACATTTCGGAAAAAGTATCAAAATAGTCGGAAGTGCAGCGACCGTTTGCTTTCATATATTTGATATCTTCGGAGAGTGTTTTCCACAATATTATTTCCTGTGCATCGCGATGTGTTTCCGATACCCATTCGCTGCCGTCTAGGGCATAGTAAACTGCTTGTTGGGCGAATGATGTTACTGTCATCAGCAAAAAGGCTGATGATAAAATGATTTTTTTCATATTATAGGATTTAAAGATTTGCGATGTATGCAACCGACAATTTAGGTACGTTATTATTCGTTTCTATTTTCAGTAAGATTATGTTGTTCTTGGCGTCGTACCATATTGTCGATCCATCTTTTACAGAGGTGTCACCATACCTTATTTGCATTATGCGAAGTAGATGGTTGAAATCTTTTTCGGCATCGTCCCAATAGGTATATTCCTTTTCGAAACTCCCAAACCAGAGTAACTTATCGAAGCTAAGTATAGTTCTGTCAAACACGACTCCGTCTAACTCTATGTTCTCTACTTCGATATCTGTGTCTAACTTAATGGCTTTAGTATTACGTGTTTTGTGTTTTTTGATAGCATTTTGCCCTTGTTTCTTTGTCATGCCAAATTTGAAATGTCCGAAACCTTCGATTGGGGGTGTTGAATTTTGAGCAAACGTTGCTAAGCTAAGCACAAAAAATGCTACGATGGTAATTTTTCTCATGATTATTGTGTGTTTGTATTTGTCCTTATCAGTAAAGATAACCTTTTTTATCCAAAAACAGCTACAATTCCCATTAATAGTGGGAATAGAAAGGTTTTTCACTTGTCTTTTACGAGATATTTGCTATCGTCAGCATGAGAAAGAGGGGGATGTCTTTTGTTGGTCTCAGAGGAATTTAAAGTCCTGATAAGAACTTGGTCGCAGGGGATTTGTAATCCTCTGTTTCTGTCTCCTTTCGGATTTTAAATCCTGATAAGAATAACTTTCGGATTTTAAATCCGAAAGAACGTTGGGCGAAGAAGACGAAGATTTCAAATCCGAAGGAACGTTGTGAATAGCCTTCATGAGGACACGAATAGTATAATATTCTAGAATTATTCGATCTCTAATATGTAATTCTCATTAGCTTCATTGTCAAAGACGATTTTTGTGGGGAAAGACTTCGCTAAATCATTTGTAGGGAACCAATTTCTCTGATTGTTTACTAATACCAACAAGCCATAATCATCTCCCAAAGCCGTAAAGCTATCTGTACCTGCTTGCTTGGTAAACTCTTTTATACCGTATTTATTCGTTAGAAAGTCAGCTGTTTGACTTGCCGACTCAGATACTATACCAATTTCACTGGCATAAAGTATGGAGGAGCTATCAAACGTTTTTTTCGTTTCGTTATTCATATCAAATCTACAAATCAACTCGAGTAAATTTAGATTATTATCATAGAAGTAGAATGATTTTGCATTCCACAAGTCGAATTTTGAAACGAAATTATTTTCATCTATCACCGGTATTAGTTGAGTTCGTGCTTTCATCCACTCAAACGCCTCTTCGAATTTATTGTTAGGAATATCAAATGCAAAATGATAAACAGGTTTGATATTTGTTTTGGTTTGGATAAAAATGATTTTAGTACTTCCCACATTGAAAGATACAGTATTTGGACTTTTATCCTCTGTTTTTACGTTTAAAACGTTGTTATAAAATAGTTCGGTTTCTATAATATTATCTGACAACAGATGTAACTCTTTAATTTTCATGTTTTTTGTTTTGTTAGTTTAATGAAAGTCAGATACTCTGCTTTGTATATAAGCAGTAATATCCGTCACAGGGGGATTCGAAATCACCTGTTTTTTCGTTCTTTTGGATTTATAACTCGAAAGTTATTTTATTTGGATTTCAAATCCTTATAATAAGGCTTCGGGGTAACAAACCCCGAAAGACGAAAAAGACGAAGATATGTACTATACAGTTTTTACTGTTCGCTCCACTTAGTTTTTGTAAGATCTGTAATTACAAATTCTTTGGCTTCCATGTCGGGTTTCACCTTAAATGTGTAGTGCGTATCAGCTTCCAGTGAGCCTTCCGAGATAAAAGCGATATAAGATTTATTATCTATCGTAATTGTTATTGCGCTTGGTCCATATTCACGATTGGCTACAGCTATTGCTTTGTAGCGATTGGTGTTGTTGCTGTCTCTCAAAGGTGTTATTCTTCCGTAGTTATATACTTCAATTTTAGCATTGTCGGGTAGTCCTTCCGTTTCAAATTCGAGCAAGGCATTGGCATGCGTAAATACCAAGTCTTTGATATGCGGACTAACCGTACTTTGATAGTTGCAACACAACGCATCTGCATTGAAAAACTTTTGGGCAGTGCTCTGATCTTTTATATTGGGGTAGACGGGAGGAGCCGGTGACGTCTTCGTTCTTGTTGTATAATCTTTCGATACCAACCACAAAGGTGCATAGCCTGTATCTCCTTCTTTGTAACTTCTGTCGAATAAGAAAGGTTGGTCTTTAGGCGAAAGTACCATTATTTTGTTCTTGTCTATCGAAAAATTGTAATCAGAAGCTGAAGTGCTGTAGCTATAAATGTAACCAATCATAAGCTTCCATTCGCTTCTGTCAGAGAGGTCTACTTTCGAAATCCCTTCTGCTGTTTGCAAAGGCACGCCTTTGGTTTCTTCATCTTTGTTGTCGCTGCAAGATACGATAAATAGAAGGATGATTAGGGGAAAGCAGTACCGTATAAGATTCTTCATAATATATTGGGTTTCTATATTTGTAAATACGTTTTAAGAATACAATAATACAAATATAGCCTTTCTTTTGTTGATTATGGTCGGATAAAACTGTGTTTCATCCGTTCTTCGGGGGGCTTGCGTTACAGTTGTGTCACAGGGGATTTGCAATCCCCTGTTTTAAAATGTTTATTTTCAGTTTACTGTTGTTTTCGGCAGATAGGTCATTTTGTGAATAGACCAGCTTGCTCCCTGAAACTTATGTTTCAAGTCTCTTGCAGTCTTGAAAGTCTCGGCATAATATTGCCCTATAGGTATGTTGTACCAATTGGCACTAACCTCATCAAAAAAGTCTTGCCAATTCTGTCTTTCTATTATAGTATTTGCCTGTTCGGCAGTAATAGTTATAGGAACACTAAACAAAGTTGAGTATTTTGCCTCCCAAAAATAGAGCTCTTCCGCTTCAGGACTGATGTAGTCTCCTTCTTTGTACATAGCTTCTACGTAGAGATGCTTATTTTCAATATATACCTCTATCTTTTCTTTGTTGCCATAGCCTAAAGTTATCCAGCTGTCGGTGTAGGGCTCATATTGAATCCTTAAAGCATTACCCTCAAACTTATATTTACAAACCGCATTCAAACCTTTTATAACGGTGTATGATCTTTGGTCACCCCAGCCCAAAGGAGTTATATAAGCACAACCTATAAATCCATTTATTTTTACACTGTCTGTTCCTTCAATAAAGATGATATACGAATCTCTTACCAGTTCGCCAAAGTTGAGCATACCTCCGTTCATCCGGCTATTATGCACTTGGCGGTACTTACTTGTCTCTATACCCTCTATTCCTCCTTCGCTACTGCCATTCATCGACTTAAACATCAGGCATACAGTATCGGCGACAGCTAATGTTTTGTTTTCTACTTTTGGGGGAATAATTGTATTGTCGTCCGTACAGCCTATCATTACCAAAAGGAAGGAAATAAGAATTGCTAGTTTCAAGTGTTTAGCTTTCATAATATTTGAGGTTTAGGTTTTTGTCGTTTAAAGTTAAAATATATTTGTTAAATAGGCTAATTTATTTCTTAAAATAAAACACAAATTAATTGTTTAGACAATTTTTATTGCATAACCTTTCGTTAAACGGGATTTGCAATCTTCGTCATAGGGGATTTGTAATCCCCTGTTTTGCTTCTTGTCATCCTTCGTTCTTTCGGATTACAAATCCTTACAATAAGGCTTCGGGGTTGCAAACCCCGAAAGACGAATACATTTCTATCCCCTCTCTTTACCCTAAAAACTCAAGCAAAACATTCCCTATACAAGAACGTATAACCCCAAGCAAACCCTCCTGCAAAATATAAAGCATAACCGTAAGCCTTATATATAAACATAAACAAAACATAAACTATAAAAGAAAACAGTAAAAGAAAAAGCCTGCCGTTTTTTGCACCTATTTTTCAAAAATGAGGTGTTTTTATTTTTTAGTATTATCCCTTTATTATTTATCTTCTCTTTTCCGTCCTTTTCCTTTCTCGTCCTTTGGCGAGTAGGGGCGATCCCTTGTGGTCGCCTGTATATAAACGGGCACGGACAAGCCACTGCCCCTACATCTTCGTCACAGGGGATTTTCGTCACAGAGGATTTGTAATCCCCTGTTTATTCCCTGCATCCTTCGGGGTTTAACTACGTTACACTCCGTTGATTGCTAATTGCAACCCCGAAGCTCATACTATCCCGATTTCAAATCCGAAATAATGGCGCAGGTTACATAAAACTTCCCCCTTATTTGCATTTTATTTTTTCAAAATTATCTCATAGTACGAACCCACAATTTACAACAAAATGAATACACCGATTTACGATTGCATGATCGACGAAAGTGCCGACGACCTGACGGGCATCTATGCCATTTCGTTCGTCGACTTTCCGGCAAACCAAGTCGATTTTATCGCTCTCGACAGACAACAGGAACTACATCTTAGCCGAGATACCGCAAAGCAAGTACTCACAGGCGTTGTGCTCAAACCCGGACAACTCATCTACCGCCATTCGCCGCAAACGGGTGACTATTACATCCGCTTTTCGGAGGAACAGGTAGAGAAAATTGCCCGCAAGATGATGAAAACAGGAGTTGCCCTGCATAGCACCACCCATCAGCACCAGTCTCCCCTCACAGGCAACTATCTCACCGAACTGTGGATAGTAGAAGACCCCGAAAACGACAAATCGAAAGCACTCGGATTTAGCGACCTGCCAAAAGGTACACTCATGTGCAGCTACAAGATAGAAGACAAAAACTATTGGGAAAAGGAAGTGATGAGCGGGCATGTAAAGGGATTTTCCCTCGAAGGCTTTTTCTCTCAGCAAGTTTCCCTATCCCGCATAAATAACAAAAGTATGAATAACAAAAAGAAAAAAGTGAAACAGACATTGCTTGGGCGCATTGCAAACATGCTGCTCGACATCGATGCCGTAGAAAAAGCAGACACGACTGCCAGCGGCACGGCCTATGTGGTCTTTGTTCTTGCCGACGGCAAAGAGGCTTATGTGGATGCCGATGGATTTGTGACGCTCGAAGGCGAGCAAATGGCGGCGGGAGAACACAACCTGTCGAACGGAAACCTGCTGGTAGTAGACGAGAACGGACAATTTGTGGAAACACGAGAGCCTTCGGACGATAAAACCAACCCCGAAGATGCTAAAGCCAAACAAGCATTGCGAAGCAAGAAAAGAGGAGTCAGGCTGTCCGACTTTGACGGAAAAACGGCAGAAGCCCTCAAAGCCAAGATTGCCGAAATGCAGGCTACCATCGAACAGCTGTTGCAAGCCCTTGACGAAGCAAACGGAATGCTCGAAGACACCAAAACACAGGTCGAAGAAATGCGCCGCAAGACACCTTCGGCATATCCTGCCGTACAGCTTTTGGGCACAGGCAAGTCTCCCGCCGAGATGAGCACAGCCGAGCGCATGGCAGCGGCTCTTAATCAAACTATCAACAGAAGAAAATAATCAATATGCCAATACGCTGATCCGAATACATATTGAATATGATTGGCACATCGGCATATTCTCACATTAAAAAAATTGAATAAAATTATGGCAAACATTTACGACATTTCATCACTTACTTATCAACCGTCGTCTAACATGGATTGGTTTACAAAAGCCATCTTCGGCGGAAAGCTGATCGAAAAAGGAAAAATCACACCTGTGATCGGGGTGAAAGACACTACACAACTCAACCTGATCGACCTCGAAGGAAATATCCTTCAGGCAGACTCACGCGATTGCTCGTGGACACCAAACCAGATCGCCAAACTAAGCGAAAAAGAACTGAAAGTAAAAACCTACAAAATCAACCTCGAGCAGTGCATCGACGACCTCGAGCGCAAACGCACCGTATGGATGCTTAGTCCGGGAGCCAAGAATCAGGAATTGCCCGCCACCCTCGAAGAGGCAACAATGACAATCCTTGCTTCGGAACTTAGCAGCGAGATCGAGACCAAGATATTCAAAGGCGACAGCTCGGCAGACGCAAACGACTTCGACGGAGCCGTAAAAGTATTGACCGACAGCACACAAGCCATTAAGTTATTGGGCGTATCGCTTACAAAGGCAAATGTACTGGCAGAAGTAGAAAAGGTTTTCGCTTCCATCCCCGAAGATGTAATGGCGATGGGCTTGGAAAACGGCTCGCTGAACATCTACGTTTCGTACTCGGCGTACATGAAGGTCAAGATGGCGTTGGGAGGTATCTGGGGCGACAATGTAGTGGTTAGTCCAAACTTTGCAGTAGAGGGCGACTCGGTGCGCTATATGGGCGTGGAGATTGTTCCTGTGAAAGGGCTGGACGATAACGATATGATAGCCGCCGATTCTAAAAACTTCCTTGTAGGTACAGACCTCGTTCGCGACTTGGAGGAAATCCGCTTAGGGCAGTTTGCTGCTCCAAACGATAATAAGATTTTCATCGACGGACGTTTGCGCCTTGGCTTTGCTATCCCTTTCGAAGACGAAGTAGTATTTTATAGTCCAAGTAACTAATCGGCTGTTATATAGTGTTCTAATAGAGTTTGTATACGATTTCTTTTGTTCTCAGATGGATATTAAAGGAGTAGGGGCGATCCCTTGTGGTCGCCTGTATATAAATGGGCAGGGACAAGCCACTGCCACCGTCCTTTCGGATTTAACTACGTTACACTCCGTTGATTGCTAATTGCAATCCGAAAGTTATTCTAATCCGGATTTAAAATCCTAGTAATAAAGCTTCGTGGTTGCAAACCCCGAAGGACGAAGGGATCAATATTTTAATTTATGGTTTACTAATTTGTTATTTCTATCATAAAAATAGATGGAATCGTTATTCGCCGGTTTGTAAATATAGTAATCACGCTTAATAAACCATACATCGCGTAACATGTATTTTCCGCCATTGGATAAGTCAATAAGAGTAACACCTTTTTGTTTTATAAATCTTTCTCTTAGAACGAATCCTTTAACTTCAGATTTAACGGAATCTGGCAAATATAAGTAATTATTCATCTCATGTTTTATGACCTTATCATCATTATTTAGGGATAAAATTATTAGAGGTATACTTATACAAATAACGAGGATAACAGAAAATATATCCAGTTTCGTGATTTTAGTGCGATTCATAACAAATAATTATAACAAACCAAAAGTAACAAATAAATCCTACCGTTCTTTCGGATTTAACTACGTTACACTCCGTTGATTGCTAATTGCAATCCGAAAGCGATTATTCTCTGGATTTTAAATCCTAATAGTAAAGCTTCAGGGTTGCAAACCCCGAAGGACGAAGGGGACGAAAGGTTTTATGTCAGATCGAGACTATCCAATATAGCTGTTATATTCTCATCCGAAAGCTCTACATTTCGTAGAAACTCTTTTATAGAATGTATGTTCTTATCGGAAACGGCTTTATCGAATTTATCAAGTAATCCGCTTGCGTAAAGCCTTTCATTGACAGTCATACCTTTATAGTCTTCTCTCATAAGTTTAGGTTTTTGACAAAAATAATAATTATTCAAGGAATCAATAACAGATAAGCAGATGAAAGAAAAGCGATTCTTATCCGGATTTTAAATCCTTATAATAAAGCTTCGGGATTGCAAACCCCGAAGAACGGAGAGGATAAGAACAGAGAACAAAAGAAGTCAAAAAAAGAAAAGCGACAAAAAATTAACGAATCAAAAAAAATAAAAATTATGTCTTGCAAATTAACATCAAATATTACAAAGAAAACATGTGTGTATTCCGTTGCCGGTATCAAATCGGTTTATCTGATCAATCACGATTCGGCTAACGAATACGAATTTTCGGCCGAAGGAGAGATCAGCGCTATCACGCTTGCCGACAGTGCAAAAGCCTATAAGGTGGACTTTATAGACAATACGGCTTCTTTCTCCGACGAACTGGCACAGAACAGCAACGGCGGTAAATACCGTACGCACACCCTAAACTTTACTCTCAGCGAGTATGACTATACGATTCTTAATCAGGGTGATGCTCTCAGTCTTGGTAAGTTTACGGCTGTGGTAGTGGATAAGAGCAACCGTTCGGTAGTGCTGGGACGCATCAACGGGCTGAGCTCAACGGCGTTCAATTACGCTTCGGGTGCTGCTGAGGCTGATGCCAACGGCTGGACGGTGACAATGGCGGGAACAGAGATGGAGATCGGTCGCTTACTCAAGGGTGAGGACGTGGTTACTGCCATTGTGGATAAGACAGTTATAACTCCGTAACCTGTTCTGCGATGTAGTTGTGATATTCGCCTCTTTGTCATCTTTTCGGATTTTAAATCCTCATAGTAGAGCTTCGGGGTTGCAATTAGCAATCAGCGGAGTGTAAGGTAGTTAAACCCTCGAAGGGCAACTAAAAAAGCAAAGTGAGAGAACGAATGTCACATCATAAGTTTAAAGAAAACATACTTGATAAAGCGGTATTCAGCTTTAACGGCGGTTGCCGCTTTGTCTCAAAAAAAACAGAACAATATGAGTTGCAGATTGGTTCAGAATATAAAACACACATGCGGATACAATTCGGGAGGTATAGCCGAGATTTACCTTTTGGATATAAAGGACTTTGCAGCATATTACTTCAAAGATGATGCCCTGTACGACTCCTGTTTTGTAGATCGCATCCTCAAAGACGTAGACACCTCTTACACCATGCTGTCGGAAGTTAGCGAAAGCAATTTCACCGAAACAAACGATGGCGCACTGTACAGGCAGCAACTAACCACCTTTGTGAATACCCTCAAGTCTGACAAAACCAACAACCTGCTCAAAGCCATTGGCAACAAGTATCTGGTGGTGTTCAGGAATATGCAGGGCAATATTTACTCTTTTGGTTCCGACGGTGGGGCTACGCTTGCCTTTTCGCAGGTATCGGGGCAATTGGGCGAAACGGCGGGATACAGCATCACGCTTTCCAAAGATTCTATCTATCCTCTCTTTGAGGTGAATGCCGAAAAATTCAACAAAATATTTGCGTTGGGAACAGAGAGCAGGAGGGTGATAGTTACCGAAAACGGAAAGTTCGCAATATTGATATAATGTAATGATCTCTCTTGTTTTTCGGCTTTACCTTCTTTGGTATGTTGAGGAATCGTCTCACCGTCCTTTTGGATTTACAATCCAAAAGTCATTTCAATTCGGATTTTAAATCCTGATGTTAAAACTTCGGGGTTGCAAACCCCGAAGGACGGAGGATAAAACTTCGGGGTTATAAACCCCGAAGGACGAAGGAAGACGAGATGAATATTAGCGGAGTAGGGGCGAACCCTTGTGGTCGTCCGGATACAAACGGGCAGGGACAAGCCTCTGTCCCTACCTATCCGCTCTATCGTTCAGAAACAACGTTCGACGGAACGTAGTGTAGTCAATGACAAAGAGTACAAAAAGAGGAATAAAACAAATAGCATAGAAAAAGAGAATCAGAAGAACAAAGAAGATTTTAGAATAAAAATAAATCAAAAAAAATATGGCAGAAAACACTAAAATAGCAGCTATCCCCTTGTCGGAGCTTCCCGAAATCAAAGACCCGAGCGGTTTCTGGATATTCGGTTCGAAGAAAGATAGCAACGGTGCGCTCAGCTCAGGCAAGTACCTGTTCGAGAATCTGGCAGAATATGCCAAGCAGTTGCAGTTGGAGCGTCGCATGTCGATCAATATGGGGCTTGCTTCACCCTACGAAATGTTTATAGGCGAGGAGATGATAATCTATCGGGTAGAGGCGATGAACGTATCCAAACTATGGGTAGACGGCATAGAAGTGCTCTTGGGTAAAACCGTATCGGTAAAGATAAAGGCGAAGTCGCTTGTGGAATTTAAGGTCGAAAAAGTTGGCACAGAGCCTACCGGATACTTATTTATTTACGCAAAAGCTACATTACCATGATATACGAAGTAAAGAAAGACGATGTCACATTTGAGGTCGATGACAATCTGCTGTTTGACAGTCAGCCCCATTCATTCAGGCGATTGTATAACGATTTGAAAGAGAACGACAGGGCAGACTTCGACAATTGTAATGTTCTTGTACTGGCTACAGGACGAGTGATAATAACCGAAAAAACAGAAGACGATGGGCAAGTATAATTATAGAGATAAGTACGGCAGGCTGGATGAGAGTATAGATAATGTTGCTTTCTTTTCTGCGCTAAGTGCTACAGCCTACGATCAGAGGACACGATCTGTGTACACAAGGACAAATCCTGCGAAGTCTCATGGAGTTATAGATCTAAAGCGAAACTCGGGAGTGACCAAGAACGTCTTCTCCGGTGGTATCCATACCGGCTCTATTGTTACAGAGGCGAGTGCAAATTACAACTATTTGCATATGATAGGTAGTGGCATGGATAGTACGATATGGAATAAAAACATAAATGCCTATGGGGAAGGTTCTGTTTGGCAAAATAGCCTTTACTTCTATGATATGACTGTGAGGCATATATCACAGCCTTTATACCGTACCGGATATATATTTGTCGGATGTACTATCTATTCAGACCTTTCGGGAACAAAACACAGTTGTAAGCTCTATGCCAAGACTTCTACCAACGGGGGAAACTCATTTATAAATGTACCCGATGCCGTATTGTCGAATACCAATCTGGATTTGTTCGATCACTGTAAGGTAACCATCTTGAGCTCCGATGTATCCGGTTACAGGAATAATTTTGTGGCATTCAACGATTGCGAACTCAAGATCGGAGGAGAAACCGAGTACAAGGCACTGAACGGTAACACGGAAGAGGAGCTGAGAGCTGATTTTGTAGCCCGCTGCGAGGCGCAATCTATTAGTGTGCCCAATGTGACAGACATGGGCGAGACGATGAAGCAGGGCAAATGGATTTTCTCTAAAAACTCGTGTGTAGACGGTCTTGTGAAAAAAGATTCTGCGTTGCACAATTACGAAAAAAGGCATTTGGTATATTTCGGCTATTCCTTCGACAGATGTGACGCCATCGGTATCACATCCGACAAAAGCAAGCCGGCAAGCTTTTCGCCGGTCTATGCCAATAGCTCGCTTACCATAGCGGACGGCTCTATAGCATTGGCTTCCAATATCGACGTTTCGCAGGCTGTAGCGGGTGAATGTGCTACAAATATAATCTGGCTGGGAGGTAAATATCAGCTCAATAAGTTGGATATTATACACAATCTGCCTATAGATCAAGGCGTATTGATCGACAGCACGCCATCATTTTCGTCCGTTGAGGTAAACAAAGACGGAGGCATTGTACCTTACAGCAATGGTGTACATCGTGCTTACATTGTGCGTTCGAAGGATGGTCAGGAGGAAAAGGTGAAATACAACGGAGTGACGTATAGTTCGGCTGTAATTTCCCGCAACAATATTTTTAACGGAGTGGCAGGCGTCACTTCATTTGTGCCCGAAACGTCTAACCCCATTGTGTATGAGGTGCTCGATAAGGTGCTGCACTCTACCGTTCAGATGCGTATTGTAAACAAGATACCTTCGGGTGCAATTGCTTCGGGAAGCCTGCAAGCCGGATATTGGTATTTTGTAGAGCCCAAATTGGTGAGCGACGCTTCGGGTAGTGTGACATACAACGGAATAACCTATCCGGCATATTCTTCGTTTGTGGCAGAGGCGGGAAAATCTACTTTTTCGCTGACAGGGAATGTGCAGCTTCGAAGATGCTGGAAAGACCTTTATAACGAAAGCGACACAGACGCCACCGACAAGGCTTTTTGGCAGAATGAGCAAAAGCCCAAATGGTTTGATGTATTGCCCAACGACCTGCGTTGCCTTATGAGCCTCAACAATGCGCAGCAGGCTGAAATGCAGCGAGACAAGGCTGGCAATTACATTGCATCGGGGCACCCCGACTTCTACAACTCGGTGCTGGCAATGAGTGGTAACCCGGGCGAATTGGCTTTTCCTATCAAAGGGGCATTTATGCAATGGAGATTGAAAATAACCACACAAAACCCGATATGACATGGCAGACTTGAACAATAAGGATGTAGAGACAATGTCTCTGCAAAACAGCAAGATCAGTTTGATATTGATCGAAAAATCAGAAGCAGGCGAAAAGAGCCGGAGTAAAGTGGAGGCGGTATTTATTAATAAGACACACGCCGGACTCAATTACGGCACATTCTTGTAAACTCGTTGTAGGGGATTACAAATCCCCTACAACGTAGGATTTGTACTTCCCTGCTTCGTAAACTTTCGGAATTTGTAATTCCGAAAGACGGGCGTTCCTCAAAGAGAATAATCCGACATTTTCATTCATCACAAAAACAACAAACAAATAAAAAATAACTTATGACATACACCGATAATTTTTTAGTAGGACTTCTGGATTTCTTTATTTGGGCTAAATGGCTCTTGATCCTGGCGCTGACACTAACGCTTGCCGACCTGAAGTTTGGGATAGCCGCCGCCAAAGCCAGAAAAGAAGACGTAAAGAAATCGAAAGCCGTGCGCCGTACAATCGACAAGATAACCAGCTACATCATCTGGGTTATATTGGCATACACCTTCGGACAGGCTTTTGCCTTGCCTTTTGGCGTGGAGTTGCTCCCTATGCTCATGCTTGTGATTATATACGGGGTAGAATTGGAAAGCATTTATGTGAATTACTTCGCCTCGAGAGGTAAAAGCGTGAAGGTAAACATTCTAAAGTTTTTTGGAAAGAAAACCGATATCATAGAAGTAGAAGACGAAAAGAAAAATGAAGACAAAGATGGCAAAGGTTGAACTGCTTATTCCATTTATTCTCCGATGGGAAGGTGACTTTGTAGACGATCCCGACGATAGAGGCGGAGCCACCAATAAGGGCATAACGATAGCTACCTATAGGTTTTACCGCCGCCAAAGAGGATACGCCACAACCACCGTTGCCGACCTGAAGAATATTTCAGACGCAGAGTGGGCGGATGTGCTCAAAAGCCTCTATTGGGACAAGTGGCAGGGGGATAAGATTGTCAATCAGAGCATAGCCAATATCCTTGTCGACTGGGTATGGGCTTCGGGTAGCTATGGCATCAAGTTGCCGCAAAAGATGTTGGGCGTTATTGCCGATGGCGTTGTGGGTAACCAAACGCTGGCTGCTGTGAATAATTATACACCTCAGTGTGAACTTTTCGAAAAAATCCGCCAAGAGCGTATCGCCTTTGTGAATAGGATTGTGGCAGCACGTCCGGCTAACCGAAAGTTCAGGAAAGGGTGGTTAAACAGGATTAACGATTTAAAATTTGAAGAATGATTCTAAAATCTGTACAGCGATATGCAGCGGGCTTGTCGGTCTGTTTACTACTTGTGATACTTGCGTCTTGCAAGGCCAAAACGGTGTATGTGCCTGTAGAAAGCGTCAGGGTGGAATATCGGGACAAGCTGTTGCGTGACTCGGTTCACCTGTACGACTCTGTGCTGATAAAGATGAAAGGCGATACGGTATGGCTCGAGAAGTATAAATATCTCTATCGAGACAAGGTGGTGAGGGATTCAGTATTTAAGACAGACAGCATAGCCGTGCCCTATCCGGTGGTAGAGGTACAGGACGTAAACAGGCTGACTTCTTTCCAGTCTTTTCAGATCTGGTGTGGCAGGATTTTGTTGCTGTTTCTGCTCGGATATTTGGTAATGCGGAGGTTTAAAGTAGGCGTTTGAAATTTTTTTAAATAAAATCACATTTTTTATGACGTATATAATACGCTATATATTAACGGATTATTAGCATATATGCTCTGACAGAGGGTTGTAGGTGATTTTTTTTAGGAGAATTAATTTTTATAATGTGTGAAATTGACTATCTTTGTGTAAACATTACAAATACAACAATAATAAGTTATTTTAAATACTCTCATATGGACTATCAAACTATCAAAAAAAGCAAAATAATTTTATAAGTTTTGTTCTTTTTGAGGAAAAATCTAAAGTTTTATTAATCTGTTTTTTTATTAAAAAATATAGGTTTTCGTATTTTTTAATATATTAAGTAGTTTGTAAAGTTTGTGTAAGTGAAAGGTCTACAAAGTGATTTTGTGGACCTTTCTTAATTACTGAGAATGATCTTAAGGATTAGGATTTTTGAATGGATGAGGCTTGTGTTGGGTGTACAGCCTCTTCGGATTTATATAAAGACAAATTTTATCATGTTTAGAGAGATACCGAGTTTAATATTTTACAATATCTATCAGCATATTCCTTTAAGTCACGGTTATACGTTCCAAAGTTTTTTACAATCATGTCAAATATCAAGAAGCTGCGCTTTTTGATCAGAATATCCGGATCATTGATCGCATATTGCCCGGTGTCGATGTCCTCGGTGTGCTCAATGGAGATATAATATTTAGACATAATCTTACACATAAAAGGAAAGGTGATATCAATGAATTCTATGCAAATCTAATGATAAGATGAATCCTTTTTTATCATTTTTTGTGCGATATGACTTTTTGTACCGATATGCTGATAATAATAATTTTTATATCAGTCGTTTAACCCTCTTCGGTAGGGGGCTTTATATGACTTTTTTGTAGAATATATATGGGGGTTTTTGTCATTTTTTTGCACAAGAATAGCCTTGTTGCAGTTGTGATCTTAACGTGCAAACTCGAAAGACCAGCGAAAAATAGTCTTTCCCTTTGCTTTTGATGTAGAGGGAATGGTGGCGTAGGCCTTCGTTTATTGTAAAGTTTTCTGTTCTAGTTTTTACTCCGAAAATAGATAAGCTTGCGAACTGGCAATCTGTAGGAAGTAGATGAAAATGAAGCCTAAGACAGAGAGCAATACAGCGATACCTACAAAACCGGCAACATAAAGGAATCTTCCTACGCCCGTTTTGTTCGATTTGATGTAATCCCAGTCGTCTAGCAATAGTTTGATGTTTTTCCACCCTGCAAAAAGAAAGAAAACTGCAAATATCAGAAGCGATACGATGAATAAATAGTGTATTGTGTTCATTCTGCCTGATTTATGGTTTATTATTTATTGAAGTATTAATTTTATCACTACTTTTTGTTAACATACTTACTGTTCTATGAATTACTTATATTGTACATTACATTTATTCCATTGTTTCTAAAACAACAATATCAATCTTAACTTTAGTGCTCACTCTCTATCTCACAAGAGCTTACCTCTTTTTGCACATTTAAGGCACAAGATTCTAATGAATTATCGTCAGAAATATTGATTTGTAGTGTCCGAACTCATTTCAATTCATATCGAAATTCATATCGAAAATGAAGTCTTGAACGTTTTGTGTTGCCTGATAATATGCTATTTATGATCAAATATACATCTATTTCTGTAACAGAATTATAATTTTGATATTTATTTTTATGTTAATAGAAAAATAATTTTTTAGCATAATTTTACAGCCCTAAAAAAGTCATATTTTGGGTTGTGGGTCACATGTCTAAGTGTCTTCTTTTTAATATGTTAATGTTTGATTTAACACATAAAAAGTCATATTTAGGCATTCCCCTATTTTATAATATTTATTTATTGTTATATTGGCATGTCTTTATGGTTAAGTTTTAGAAAACTCCCCATATTTTAAGGTTCTCCCTTCTGTTGGTTCCTTCGTCCTCTTCGTCCTTCGAGGTTTGTAACCTCGAAGTTTTATTGTAAGGATTTAAAATCCGGATAAGAATAGCTTTCGGATTGCAAATCCGAAAGGACGATGAGGACGATGGGATGGGTCTTAATGACTAATCGGAAAAGGTATCTTTTGAACGTCAATAATCGTGTCGCTTTGAAGTTTAATATATTTGATGGTCGTATCTATTGGTATCAAATCAGGCTTGGGTACTGTGTCGGGCGAGGATATTGATAGTACTTCAATATACAAAGTATCATCTTTCTTAACGGTTTTGTATTTGCTGATTCTATAATATGAGTCTAATATGCTTAAAGAAAGGGTGTCATCGGTATGTTTTAAGACTATAATTCCTTCCGAATTATTTGGCTGAAACCGACACCCCGATACAGTTAGTATGGTGAGCGATAGGATAGTGTATATAGTCTTCATATTATTTAGTTTGAAGAATTGATAATTATCACTTTATTCGTCCTTCGGTATTTGCAACTGCGTCCTTCGGGGTTTGTAACCCCGAAGTTTTATCGTCAGGATTTAAAATCCGAAAGGGGGGTAGCAATAGTATTTATTCTAATGTAATATTTATGTTTCTACTGTTTTCTCCTTTTATAGTAACTGTTTTCTCCTTTTTATCTAACATATCAGAGAATGTAATTCGGACTGAATCTCTATTGGGTATAGCAATTTCGTATACGCCATTGAGCCCGCTGGTTGTGAAGAAAGGGGTTTGCCTAGGAATGAAAGGAAGGTCTTCAACCAAAACATCAACCAATGGTAATGCTTGTCCTTTTTTATTATAAATCTGCCCCTTTATATAATATGCTCTATCGAGAGCCTTGCTTATTAGAGAATCACAGTGGATTCGCTCAGGTGTTTTCTCTAATGTTACATTTATATATTTATCTTCCTTTCTAACATCTATCTCTTTCTTGTAGTAATCTTGAAAATCTTCTAGCCCATTGTAATTAAAATAGAAGAATAATCTGTGTTCGAAACAGAGTCTGATCGAGTCTCTTTTTCTTACACAAATCCGGAATTTTCCATTATTATCCGTTAAACGAGATCCATATATGGCTTGAGGCGAATTGACTGTTATATTGTATATGGGATTTCCTTCTGTGTCAGTAACAGTTCCTGAAATGAACTTTTTGCTGCTGCAACTTCCGATTAGAACTAGGATTAAAATAAGACTCAGGTTTTTCATGATAATAAAAATGTTTTCGTCCTTCGGGGTTTGTAACCCCGAAGTTTTATTGTGAGGATTTAAAATCCAAATAAGACTGACTTTCGGATTGCAAATCCGAAAGGACGATGGGACAATGTCTTATAGGTAGGGGCAGTGGCTTGTCCCTGCCCGTTTGTATCCGGGCGACCACAAGGAATCGCCCCTACTGCGCTAATATTTGTCTCTTCTTTTGCTCAAAAAGTTACATCATATTCGATACCCTTTGTATAATATTGAACATCTGCCGTATATCGTTAAAGCTCAACTCGAAGTCTGAATATTCGGGTGAGGTGTTCAGCGAATGGCAGGTGATCGTACCTTTTTCTACGTCCTGATTTATAATCTGTTTGCAGAGGATGGTGTTGTCGAGCACAATTATCCAGTTGGGATACTCATTTGTACGCAACTTGTCTCTCCAGTGTTCCGATCCCAGTTCACGCCCCAGCACGATGTCGCCGTTTGCGAGGCTTTTGCGTGTATCGTCGTCCATGCTGTCTCCCTTTATTTCAAACGCCATATACTTTCCGTGTCCTATCTGGTCTACAATGAAATTGTACTCGTCGAGCGAACCGCTAAACTCGGCATCACGATAGTCGTCTATGTACTTGGCATAGGCTTTTATAGGCACAAAAGGAACCCGCATCAGGTATTTTCCGTTTGCCAACTGAAAGTATTTCACCCCTGCCTTTGTTATCAGGTATGGCTCTTCCTTGTCGGCGTCGACTTTCATCATCGGTCCTTCTTCGGTGAGTAGCCAGCTTGCATTTATCTGTGGCAGGCGGGCAAGTATTTTCTCTATCACTTCCAATCCGATTTTTCGGTTTCCACTTATCCAGTTGCTAGTCGTATTTGGTTTTTCGTCTATCGATCTGGCGAATTCGCTGTTAGATCCTTTAAACAAATCTTCCCTTATTTTCTTTATCCTCTCATGTATTTCCATTGTTCACTAATATGTGTATTGTTAAATGGGCATGTAATGTGATTATTTTGCTTTTTCTTCTTCTTTTCTTTCTTCTTAAGTCTCTGCTAGAAAATGATTGCCGAGCTATCTTATTCATTATCTAGATTGTATTATATATTCAATAAGAGTTAACTATAATTAACTATATTATTCACATAAATGTGTATAATGTATTCACAAATATGTGTATATTTGTATTGAAAGTATTATTTACTATCAAATTAAAGAAAATAAATACAATCTGGCAATTAAAACGAAAGAAAAATGGGAGCACTGAAAATTGACTGCTATTGCAATGAAAGACAGATGGCAAGCTTAGTGAAAGCCGTTACCGGCCATTTGTATGAGTCCGACAGGTCGGAGATACCCGATTTTGACGATGTGATTAACGGTGTGCGGGTGTGTGTAGAGTTTGAAACATACATGGATACCGTACAACTGAAAACCTCTGAAGTACTCGATGGCGACTGGGATTTGCTTTACGAAGACTCTGCTGTGCTGACTTCACGCCTGCGAGCTATTGTAGACGAATATAACCGTAACGAAAGCGAAGCATGTGAACAATCGCGGGATATACTTTCCGACAGTTACACAAGCTAATGGGAGTGCAATGTGTGCCTCTCCGACAAGAACTAACCTAACACCGGCAGTAAAACAATTAATCGCTTGTATGAACTACATTGAACTCATAAATCTATTTTGGCAAATCCGCCGTAAGGTGCGATTGAGCTCCAGCGAGGCAGATCTGTATTACTTCCTGATGCAGGAGTCGAATGCTCGCCAATGGGAAAACCCTTTTGAGTGTACCAACGGTATTATCTGCGCTACGATCGGTTTTAGCGAAAAGACCATGATAGATGCACGCAACAGGCTAAAAGAGAAGGGGCTGATAGACTTTGAGGCAGGACAGCGCAGGCTTCGCTCGCCCGTATATACACTGTTGTACAACAAAAAAGGGTGCAGACCGGCAAGTAAGAAGCAGGTAAAACCTAAAAAGGAGCGGTTACCCTTTACAGGCGATGAGAGCAATGCAAAATCCGCATTCGTAGTGCCCACCTTCGAAGAGGTGGAGGCTTACTGCAAGCAAAGGGGCGGCAGGGTGGATGCCCGTAAGTTTATAGACTTCTATACAGCAAAAGACTGGATGATAGGGCGTAACAAAATGAAAAACTGGCAGGCTGCTGTCCGAACGTGGGAAAAGTCGAAGGATTATATGCAGCCCGTAGCCGAGAGTAAACAACAAAAAAGCTTAGGAGATGAACGATTTTAACGAAATATGCAGCCGAATGAAAGAGCACGATATGCCTGTGCCTCAGAATCAAGTGATAGTCCGTGTGCCCGAAGCACGCACGGTGCTCTATCACTATATGAAAGACTGTCTGGCACAGAAAAGGAGCGAATTGAACTGGCTGCCCGAGTATGAAGAGGTGGCAGACTGGCTGGCAGACAATCGGGGGAGGGGACTTTTTCTGTATGGCGACTATGGTCGTGGCAAAACAATGCTGGGTTATCATGTGCTGCCTGCCATCTTGCTGAAGTATATGAACAAGGTGGTGAATGTGTATGATGCTCAAAGGATGAACAGCGATATAGACAAGCTGCTGAGGAAACATATTATAAGTCTCGACGATATTGGTACGGAAGATACTTTGGTAAGTTATGGCAACCGCCGCCTAGCCTTTGCCGAAGTGATGGATGCCGCCGAAAAATACCGAAAACTGGTTATCGTATCCACCAATCTCAACGGCGATCAGATTGTGGCTCGCTATGGTCAGCGGGTAATGGAGCGCATAATTTCGGTTACCCGCCGCATCGAATTCAAAGGGCAGAGCCAAAGGCGCTGATTAACAAATGATTTGTAGCTATTAACAATTGTCGGGATTTTCGTCCTGATGGGCATCGCCTGCTCTTTTTTGTGCGGTGATCTTTATCTCGAAAGTGTATTCAACGTATTTATAATCAATTATTAACCATTCTTTATCTTATTATATTATGCTATTATTCAACGTAAGCAAAGGCAACAAAGGGAAAAAGTATTTCAGTAAAGAACGTGATATGTCGGACGTTGTTTTTGCCGAAAAGGCAGAAGCTTTCAACCGTTGGTTTGCCGACAATAATAAAAAACTGACACAATATCTTGAGGTGCGTCGTTCGTACAACTGCGATGTTTTCAACGACAGCTACCTGAAAATGTACGAGAACATTCTCTTCTCGGGAAACAAAATAGAGAATTACATGCACTATTTTATCCGTTCGTATTATACCAATCTGATGGCCGAGGGTATCAAGCAAAACAGATATTGCGAGCTGTTGCCCAACTACGACAAGTCGGATGTAGATAGCGGCTATTTCCGTGAGATCGAAGCCAAGCAAAGTAAGTTGGAGTCGGATATAATGCAGTATGTATATGATAATTATGATATTCGTGATTTCGAGCTGTTTAAGATGTATATTTCTCTCAAGCCTGCTATAAACTATACTTCTCTATCGGAAATTACTGGGGTTAAGGCGCATAATATACAGCGGGCTATCTCGCGCATCAAGAAAGGGGTGCTTGCCAATAAAGAGTTTGCCGAAAGACGCAAAGAATTAGTATAGAAATTCTTATTGGTATTACAGTTGCGAATTATATAATAAAAAAAGCCCTTTATTTTATATCTGCCACATGACAATATAAAATAAAGGGCTGTAAGGTTGGGAAGTCCTGTCTGTTGTGTAGAAACGATCTTACATTTTAGTAAGGATATGTAATGCTATTAAGGCTTATAGTTTTTTATAATTCTTCTATCAGTAGATAGCTACCTATCGAGCTCATATATTTGGCATCATGTGATGTAGATGCCGCCATGCGTGTGACTCTATTGTTTGCCGGTCCGTTGGCTATCATTCGTATTAATGAACCTTCCTTTCCTTAGTTCAAAATACATATCGGGTTTGTGACACCGCCATCGTGATAGCTTTCTGTAGATGATTCAGAATATCCCCATGTAGATATTGGCAGTGAAACAAGAGTCGGATTATTATTTTTTATCAGGTAGAAACGGCTAGCGATATAAGTTGCGCTTCCATCAGTGCCATTTGTAAAAATGCCAACGTAGCCGGTTATCTTAAAGTCTTTGAGAGGAGGAAGATATATATCTGTGTTGTTTATAATTTTTATGCCTTCTGTATTTATACCTTTTATCGAATCCCATATAATATTTGTTCTCGCCGGATTTGTTTCACTATTTGTTCTTGCGGCGATAGTCTGGTTGTCATTCTTGACTACAACCGCCAATGTTTTTTCTACAACCGCCACTTTTGGTTTCAGGGCTGTCCATGTATACAAAGAGTCGTTTAGTTGCCATGTATATATACCTCGTCCGTTAGAAAACTTAGGATTGGTGTTGTATACCGTTAGTCCTTCGTTTATCGTGTCTTGTACGATATTGTATCCCTCTGGGAACATAGGAAACAGTTTGTCTCCGTTTGATAAAAAAACTCTCGGAAAACCAAAGCCTTTAGTGGCATTTGTACCCTTCGAGTCATTCTCTTTGAGTTGGAGGATAGCACCATAGACAGGCTCGCTGGCAGACCCGATGGTTACTTGGGCTTGCGAGAAGATACTGATACTGATTCCTAATAATAATATTATATATTTTATCATAATAGTTTTGTGTATTAAAAAATAAAAATAATGCAGTGTAATTTGTGTTAGTATTTGCCCTAAAGTTCGCTGCGAAGTTAGCACTTTAAAAGTAAATAAAATAATATTTGTCCTTTCGGGAAGCTTTGGAGTGTACGTGTTTGTAGCATTTGAAGCCTATTTGTGGGGCTTAATCGATTTGTATTAGTGTACTAAATACGTCATTGGTAGCGGATTGTCTATTAATAGTTAAAATATACAATAACTTCTGTCTATTAGCTATTGAAAAAAGTAATGTAGGTGTTTTCTGCTTAATTTTCTGAGGGAGTTTCTCTTAAGAGGAATAAAAGACTATCTGATAAATATTTGAGGGGAAATTTCATTGTCCTGCATATTACTCACGGCTATAATCCTTGTCTGTCGTACTGAAGAGCGAAGTATTTCGCAATTTCATAAAAAAAATATCATCCAAATCGTGAAAAAACCGTCATCTTTTTTATTCAATATTATCTTATTGTGCACATGTGTTTATTGAATTCAAAACATTTCTAAAAAGAACTATTAAACTAATTATTAAGCTTATGAAGAAAATTTTATTGATGCTAATGCTCTTTCTTGGCTTTGGATCGATTACGATTATGGGGCAGACCTTTGTTCGAATTTATCCCAAAGCCAGCTTTGTAGGAGTAACTAAAAAAGGTACTACTTATGCAAAGCAATCTATAGAGAAAGATCCGAAGCGTTTTTTTGTCGGTTACGATGCTACTACCAGTACTTATGGTAGAGGATATTTGGAATTTGATCTTTCATCTTTACCCAAGGATGTTACAATTGTTTCCGCATCATTACAGTTAACAAGTGTGATAGCGTATGATAATAATTTCAACGGGAAGATTAAGCTATATTCATGTGGAAACTACATGGATGCTAATGAGGTTATTTGGAATAGCCTGAAAGGAATAACTAATCTTGATCTCATTAGTACAGATATGCAAAGAGAAGGGTATGGGAAAGCCTTGTCAAGTGAAGCATTGAAGATAACAACGAAGAATGCAATCGGTAAAAAGTTATATTTAGCAATAAATCATGTCGATGAAAGTAAGGTAATAAGATTTACTGGAGATATTAAAGATTTGTATTTGGATATAGAGTATAAAAGTGCAAGCGGCGAAATGGGTGGCAGTACAGGTTTTCCATATATTGATGAAATAATTACCTCCACAGTGGACAATCGACTATTATCATCTACATATCCTGCATATCCTGGAGATACTATAATTTGTTATTGTAAAGTTGTCAACGCTGTAGTAAAAGAAGGTGATATTTCCTGGACTTATAATAGTAACCATTTAAGAAGAATACCCAACAAATCTGATAATGACTTTAAAAGGATAACCTTTGTAGTTAAATATACTCATACAAATATAAGTTCAGAGATTAGGGCAGAATATGGGGTGTTTAAAGCGAGAGAAGAAGTAGAAATAGAAGGCCAGCCTGCCAAAATGATTCCGAGTAGCTCGCTAGTTTATCAAGGGAATAAAATTACTTATACATTAGATATTCCTTCTAATATAAGAGACCAGGTAGTAGTAAATTGGCAAGGCTCAATGCTACTATCTCTACTTTCGGGAGAGGGTACATGTGAAGCAGTATATTATGCTGCACGTGAAGGTAATGCCATTGCTAAGGCAACAGTCTCCTATAATGGACAAAGCTATGCAGTTGAAGACTCCAGTGTTCGCATTATTTTAGATCCAAACCCTAGTTCCATCTCTTACAATGCTATCAAGAACTATACCGACATAAGTAGACTCGACAGAGTTGGGTCGTTAACCTTCGGTAGCGAAATAAGGGGAGCAACCAAATTTCAGTGGTATGGTGGTTTTCCGGTCGAATATAAAGGCAGTAAGACAAGCCCAATTGTAACAGTAGACAAGAAGCATATTATAAGTAAGGGATTTGGGATGACAATCTGGGTAACAGCAAGTAATGATAAAGAATCTGTTACTATTTATTACTTTGTGTCGGTCGATGGCGTAGGTGGATTAGATCCTACGGTAGAGTAATAAAATCTTGTATAAATAATATTATCTATCCTCCTTCCTTCTTCATAAAGGGAGGAGGATATTTTTCTCTTTCCTCCCCCAAAAACTGCATTATTTCTCTACAAAATTATCTTATTATATATGGATGCGCTAACTATCATTATTACGATGCTGTGTTGCATTGTCACCTCCCTTTACTGCGGAGTGGTGCTGTCGCTAAGGCTTCCCGAAGTGTGGACTATTCTCGACCGAAAGCCTTTCAATTGTCGTCCCTGTGTCACCTTTCACCTCACATGGATGCTGTTCGGGATATTTGCTTTTGCAAGGCAATCGTGGACTTTGGCAGGTATCGGCATTGTAGTTGCGTTCATCATATTTTTCCTTGTAAAATATATCGACAACAAAAAAATAGTAAAATGACAAATCTAGCATTAAGATCAGAAGTAGAAGCATTGGTACGCGAAGTAGAGAAAACACACCGTTACTCGATGAGCCGTATCTATGGATTATATAATCGGGTTTTCGGCACAAACGAAACCTCTCAGTCGTGCGCCAGTTGCCTGATACGCAAAGTAAGAGAGTTGAAAAACTGGCTTGCTAAAAACTCCGATAACGAGCGTATTGCAGATAAAGAAACTACCGTAGTACAATCCGCATCAGTAAAGACAGCAAAGAAACATTTGAAAAAAGATAAATAATGGCTGCCCGCAAAACCTGTTACAAAAGCCGTGAAAACAACGGCAGGGAGATAAGGTATGAAAGCCCGGGCAGCCTTCTCGCACAGGCATATAGATACTTCGAGTGGTGCGACAGTAATCCCTGGCACAAAGCCGAGCTGATCCGCTCGGGAGCAAGGGTAGGAGAGGTGGTAGAGCTTCCTGTGTCACGCCCATACACCATCGAAGGCCTATGCGTTTTTTGTGGGATCAGTCTTGCTACTTTCGCACGATATGAGTGTGACCCTCACTTTGGTGAGGCTATAGAGCATCTCCGATTGACAATCCGTCAGCAGCAGCTCGAGGGTGAATGTATTGGCGTTTACAATGCAAATGCTCTGTCTAAGGTTACAACCGCAGAAAAAAAGGAGGAGGCAGACCAACCTTCCGAATTGGTTATCAACGTGCTGTCTCACGATACAAAAGAAAATTTGGAAACATTGAAGAAAAACCTATCAGGGTAAGCGTTTATGGTATGAGGGTTTGTCAGAAGCATTTTTTACTATTATTCTGTCAGGATGACAAAAGAAGGTAATATTTTTTCATTATGTATCTCCTACCGAAAATATTACTCCCCGCTTTTCATCTTATTTACAAATTCCTTTGGAGACATGCCATAGCTTTTGAAGAATGCCTTGGTAAAGTACGATGCCGAGTTAAAACCTACGTAGTAAGCCACTTCATTTATCCGCATGTCTGTCTCCAGCAGAAGTTTGCATGCTCTTTTTAGGCGATAATTGCGCAGGTAGTCGCCTGGAGTTACGCCACTTATGCTCTTTAACTTGCGTTGCAGGTTGGAGCGACTGATGCTCAGTATATCGGTTAGCGATTCCACCGTGAATGTTTCTTCCGAGAGGTGTTTTTCTATCTCTTCGTTCAGCTTGTTGAGGAATGTTTCGTCACCCTTATTGGTTACCAAGCTTGCGTAAGACGATAGCGGCGAACGGTTGAACGCTTCGAGTATCGCTTTCCTGTTTTCCAGCAAACTCGCTATCTGAGCTCTGAGGTACGATATCGAGAACGGCTTTTCTATAAACACATCAGCCCCCGATAACAGTCCTTCTACCTTCGCCGTATTTTCGGTCTTTGCCGATAGCAGTATCACCGGTATATGGCTGTAGTTGAGGTCGGCTCGCAGTCGCTTGGTAAAGGATATACCATCGATGCCGGGCATCATAATATCCGAAACGATAAGATCGAAGCTCTTGTCTTCAAGCAGTTTCAACGCTTCGGTAGCACTCAGTGCCGTATCTACCGTATATTCGTTCTGTAGGCTGTTTTTTATAAATTGTATCATCTCGGGATTGTCGTCTACCACAAGTACGCTGTTCTTGCCGTTGATTGTTGCTAGTCCTCCATCCTCGAAGGAGATACTTTCACTACTTGCCGTTTCACTTTGGTCGATAGAAAACTCTTTGGATATATCAGAGAAAGTGAACGCAAACAATGCGCCACCAGTTTTGCTGTCTTTTACCTCAATCTTTCCTTTCAGTATCTCAGCCAAATGCTTCACCAGCGAAAGCCCGATGCCTGTGCCTACCTTGCTGTCGTCTTGCTGTACCTGATAGAAAGGGTCGAATATCAGTTCTTTATGATTGTCGGATATGCCTCGTCCGTTGTCTTCTACAGTCACGGTATACGTCTTATCACTGTTCGGTATAAGAGTAAGGATAATCTTGCTTCGGGTAAATTTCAACGCATTAGTCAGCAGGTTACCTATTATTTTGGTCAGCGCATCCGGATCGGATATTACATCTATTATAGGTTGGGCAGGCATGTGCAGCTCAAAGTCTATCTTTTTGTTCTGCGCCGTTTTCTTAAATCGCTCATACAGTTCGCTGATATGCTCGCTAAGGTTTATTGTTTCGGGATTTACGATATATTTAGTCGAATCCATCTTGCGGAAATCGAGCAACTGATTGATGAGCACCGTCAGCCTGTCGCAGTTTTTCTCTATCATCGAAAGGTTCTGATGAGTCTCCTTGCTGCCTTCGCCCGACGAAATCACCTCTTCGAGCGGTGCGCTGATAAGGCTGAGCGGTGTGCGTATCTCGTGTGCAATGGTAGTAAAGAAATCGATCTTCGATTTGAAGGCAAGCGTTTCCTGTTCGGCTTTGTAAGCTTCGAGGTGTTTCTGCTGTTTTATCTTGCTTTTCTTGGTGTAGTACGACACCAGCATATAAATCAAGAATATAACGAGCGCAAAATAAACGAGCCGTGCCGGTATCGACAACCAGAAAGGCGGCAATATTTCTATCTCTATCGCTGTGCCCGTTTCGTTCCACAGTCCATCGTTGTTCGAGGCCTTCACCCTGAAGGTATATTTGCCCGGCGAAAGGTTTACATAGGTTACGCTCTTGTTGTTGCCCGCATAGTTCCATTCCTCGTCCGTTCCTTCGAGCATATAGGCATACTGGTTTTTAGTTTGCGATATATAGCTGAGGCTAACGTACGATATGGTGAACGACGAACGGTTGTAAGGTAATTTTATGCACTGTTTTTTATTCAGACGGGTTTGTATCTCTTGTTCCTTTTCGGCAGTGATATTTCCCAACACACGTATCTGGGTGATCTCTATGGATGGAATAATACCGTTTTTATTCTCGCTCAGGTCTTTAGGATAAAAACAACTGAATCCGTTTATCCCTCCGAAGTAAAACTTGCCGTCTCTGGTCTTGTAACTCGACTTGTAATTGAACTGGTTGCTCTGCAGCCCATCTGCTTTGTTATATATCCTATGGCTTTTTGGGTCGGACGTGTTGAAGGTTACCAGCCCCTTGTTGCAGCTTACCCAGAGATTGCCGAAAGGGTCGTCGAGCACGCCGTAAATCACATTGTTGGGCAAGCCGTCGTCTTCCGATACGTTTTTGAAGTTATCCGTTTTGTAGTCGTAGATAAAAATGCCACGCCCTTCGCTCGAGAATATCACCCGCTTGGTATTGTCGATGTGTATGCTCGTTAGCTTGCTGCCTACAATGGGGTTGCTGCGTCCTTGTATCGTGTCGTAGTGTACCCATTTGTTGCGGGTCATATCCAGTTTTATCGCACCCCTTCCGTATGTTGCCACCCACAGGTTGCCGTAGTCGTCTTCCTTCATGTCGTATATAAAACCGAAGGCTTCGGGGATACGCTTAAAGCTGTTATTGCTTCGGTCAAACTTATTCAGCCCCACAGGTGTACCGGCGTATATATCTCCATTCTTGGTTTTATAGAGCGAGAAGATACAGTCGTCATTCAGCGTGCTTTCGTCCCTGATATTGCTTCTGTGGTTGACGAGCGAATGGCTGCGTGTATTATATATGTCTATCCCGCGCGAAAATGTACCTATCCACAGGTTATCGCCATCCATCATCAGGGCATGGGTGTTGTGGTAAGAGGTTTTTACGGGTTGCGAAAATACCTTTGTCTTGGTATCGAAGTAGTTGAGCCCGCCGTCTTCTGTGGCAATCCAGATATTGGATAAGTTGTCTTCCAGAAACTGACTGACCGCCTTTCCCGATAGCAGGTTGTGCAAAACATCGGGGTAGTAAGTTTCTATATTCAGCAGCGAGGTATTCAGATAGTTTACTCCTCCAAAGTAAGTGCCTATCCATATCCCGTTCTCCTTGTCTTTGGCTATCGAGTACACATTCTGGTCGCTGAGGCTGTATTTCACCTGAGGGGCATCGAGCCGTTTTATCGACTTGGTGTCTGTATTAAAGAGGTACAGCCCGTCGTCGGAACCGATAAGCAGCGAGTTGTCGGTATATTGAAATATAGAGCGCACGTGCGTAATATAGTACGACTTAGACCCTAGCCCGAAGAAGGAGGTGTATTCGTTGGTTTGCTTGTTGAACAGCCTGATGCCATCGTCCCACGTGCCCAACCACAGATTGCCCTTATTGTCGTCGAGCATGCACAGTATTTCGTTTTGCGAGTTGTCTTGTATGCTAAACATGCCTTCGGGTGCTTCCAGCTTGCCTTTGTCGGGGTTGTACCTGAGCAGCCCCAGCCTTGTACCTACCCATATCGATCCCGATTTGTCGGTTACGATAGACCACGTAGCGTTCAGCCCCAGTCTGTATTTCTCTATCTCTATGGCTTTCAGTGTTTTTTTTGCAGGGTTGTACATAAATATGCCTTGCGCCATTGTCCCTATCCACAGATTGCCGTTTTTGTCTATATACAATGCATTTACGGCTGAGGTAACCTCTATGCCGTTGGCGGTTTTGGTATTTATCTTCGCAAAACTCTCGTCCGTCATATCCATTCTGTATAGTCCGGCATCTGTACCTACATAAAGTATGTTTTCTTTTCCTTCGGTAATGCAACGGATGAAGTTGTTGCCCAAAGACTGGTTGTTGTGATTGTTTTTTCTGAATATGCGGAAGTTATCCCCATCGTATCGGTTGAGCCCGTCTTTGGTTCCAAACCACATGAAGCCTTTCGAGTCCTGTAGGATACAGTACACGGCGTTTTCCGAGAGCCCGTCATCTACCTGAATCTTACGGAAGTGAAAATTGGAATTTTCCTGAGCAAATAGATTTATGGTATAAAAAACGGTCAGAAAAATGGTGAAAAGTAGTCTTCTGTTTTTCATTTTTGTAAAAATACAGTATATCTGCGAACATACGAACTCTTCGGGAAGCTTATTTTATGGTAAAAAATAACCAAATACTTGTAATAATTGAGCAATTACACGTCTAGACTGTTTTTTACACTTTTTTAGTTGAAAAGTACATTTGCTTTTGTTCGCTCTCCTGTAACTTTGATTTATCAGAAAAACCTATTAAAAATCAAACCATGAAGTGAAGACTATCTTAATGCCTCTCTATTATTGTGTAATGCCACTAGAGTACGGCAACAATCATTTATCAAAATACCAGAAAGGAAAGAAATTATTATTTATCCTCATAAATAATGAGTTAACCTAATTATAAAAAACCAAAATCTAGAAACATGTTAAAAAGAATTTTATTTCTACTGTTTGCGGTCTGTTCATTAGCAGTTTATGGGCAGAATGTGGAGGTAAAGGGAAAGGTTGTGGATGATATCAACGATCCGCTTCCCGGAGTGAGTGTCAGTATCAAAGGTACAACAAGGGGCACTATCACTGATGTTGACGGTAATTATTCTATCGAGGTATCTCGAAATCAGACTTTGGTGTTCTCCCTTGTGGGAATGACACCGCAGGAGGTTGTTTATACAGGACAGCCTGCTATAAATGTATCACTGGCTACCGACGATAAACGCTTGGAAGAGGTAGTCGTGATCGGGTATCAAACCATCAAGAAGGCAGACCTTACAGGAGCTGTTTCGGTATTCAATCCGACTGAAATGAAAAACACGATCGTAACCGGTACTGTGGGCGATGCTCTGGGTACACTTCCGGGCTTGACTGTACGTACAGCCGGAAATCCGGGTAGCGAAGGAAAGGTAGAGATTCGTGGTACAGGTACGTTGGGAGACAGTCAGCCGCTGTATGTAGTGGATGGTATCGTTTCGGGAGCCAACCGAGACTTCAACTTCAACGATATAGAAAGTATTCAGGTGCTCAAAGATGCTTCGGCAGCAGCTATATATGGCTCGCGCGCGGGTAATGGTGTTATCATCATTACCACCAAGCAAGGGAAAGAAGGCAAGATGAAGATAGATGTATCTTCGCGTATGACACTCCAGTGGTTGCCTAAATATAATCTTACAAACCGCGACCAATGGATTCAGCTCAACGACCTTGCTTTTGCCAATGGCGGCAAAGCTCCGGCAAACCACTTTGACGGTAATACCGACTGGCAGGAAGAAGTATTCAAAACCGGTATTGTACAAGACCATAATATCTCCTTCTCGGGAGGAACAAAAGACAGCCGTTACTTTATTTCGGGTAACTATCAGCACAATTCGGGTACTACAATCGGAGCTAAGAGCGAGCGTTTCACATTGCGTTCCAATACTTCAGCGTCACGCAACTTTGGCGATAATGTAACATTCCGTATCGGCGAAAATATTGTACTAAGTCACTTCGGAGTAGATGAACTTAATACCAATCCGATTATAGATGTATATCGTATGTTGCCTACCATCCCTATTCACGACTCTAACAATGCAGCTAAGGGTGGTTACGGATTTGGTGACGGTAGCCGTGATGTTACCTTCGGTTCTAATCCGTTTGCGAAAGAAGATTTTGAAAATACAACAAATAGCAACTTGCGTATCAGGGGTAATACTTTTACTGAACTGGAAGCTTTCAAGATGTTTAAATATCGCTTCAATTTTGGATTCGACTTTAGCAACGATAAGCATAAATATTTGCGTAAAGAAGGTTATTGGACATACAATCAGCCATACGATCCTTCTTCACTAAATAAAAATCAGGCTCAATATCAAGGATTCGTATTCGATAATACATTAGAATTCAATAAGAAATTCGATAAGCACGATATCTCTGCCGTATTGGGTATAAGCTACCAGACCTCTACCTATGAGCAAATCTGGGGTACAAAGAATGATGTGCTCATGACTGGAAACGACTACTTCGATAATCTCGATGCAGCACTATCTAATCCTAAGACAGGTAACTATAAAGACTTGCAGAAATTGTTCTCCGTATTTGGACGAATCAATTACAATTATGACGACAGATATCTCATGAGCTTTACAATGCGTAGAGACGAGTCTTCAAAATTCTCACCTAGCAACAGAGTAGGATATTTCCCTTCTGTATCGGCAGGATGGAGAATCAGTAAAGAAAGCTTTTTCGATGTGCCATGGGTAGATGATCTGAAGCTAAGAGCGAACTATGGGGTGCTGGGTACTTCAAATATAGGTGTGTGGGATTGGGTTTCATTTATTACCGTATTTCCTCAGGCGGTGTTTGGTACAGGACAATCTGTACAAACAGGTATGACTCAAATCAAACTAGCCAATGCCGATTTGAAATGGGAAAAACTTTCGCAAATCAATGCCGGATTCGATGCCGCTTTGCTGAACAACAAATTAGCGATATCGGTAGACTACTTTATGAAGGAAACAAAAGACGTGCTGACTCCGATGCAAATACTAATGGTAACCGGTAACAATGGCGGTAACCCGAACGTAAATGCAGCAACCTTGCAGAATACAGGTATTGAGGTGTCGGCTACATGGCGCGACAAGATTGGTAAAGACTTTGGCTATAGTTTCAACGTAAACGGGTCTTTCCTTAAGAATAAGATTAAAGAATTAGGATATGGACGTACAGAGTTTACACAGTGGGATACGAAGTCGAAAGTAGGACACCCTATCGGAGAGTGGTATTTGATCAAAACCGATGGTTTGTTCCGCTCCGAAGAAGAGGTACAAGCTCACAAAAATAGTGAAGGCAAACTGATACAGCCAAATGCCAGACCGGGTGATGTGAGATTTATCGATGCCAACGATGATGGTATGATTACCGATGCCGACAGACAATATTGCGGCTCTACTTTGCCAAAATTCCAATTGGGGATGAATTGGGGCTTCGAATACAAAGGATTTGATCTTCAGTTGCAGTTCTCAGGTGCATTCGGGCATAAATCATTCAACGGACCTCGCAGTGCTTACGACAGGTTTGACGACAACTCGAACTATCGTGCCGACTACGACCCTTGGACTCCCGACAATCCGAACGCAAAAGATCCACGTCCTATCTACGCCGATTCTCGCAACGTGCGCGGCAATCAGGATCGCTGGTTAGAAAACGGAAGCTACCTGAGAGTAAAACAAATGGCTTTGGGGTATAATCTTCCAAAATCTCTATTGGGTGAAGTATTCAGTGGTATTCGTGTGTATGTGAATGCTCAAAATCTAATCACATTTACATCATACAAAGGGCTTGATCCTGAATTCCTGAATACGAATATCTGGGATCGCAGCTACGATGGCGGGTCATTCCCTAATCCTCGTGGGGTAACTTTTGGAGCACAAGTATCATTCTAATCTAAAAATACCAAAACAATGAAAAAACTTATATATATATTATTCACTGTATTTTTATTCAGTGCTTGTGATGTGGATGTAGACAATCCCAATACGATCACAACTGCTACCTTCTGGAAGACAGAAAAAGATGCATTGTACGGAGTGAACTCTGTATACAATATGTTTTACAAGCCCGGCACATATAGCCGTTGGATGTGGTTCCGCTTAGACCTTACTTCCGATGAAGGTTTTAGCCAGAGCCCATGGGCAGAGTTGAAAGAGTGGACTGACTTCAGATACAATAATTATAACTTCTGGGAAGGTAACGCATGGACGTACCGCGACTGTTACGAGGCTGTTTTCAGAGCTAATCAGGTTTTGTACTATGTGCCGAATATAACATTCGCCGACGAGAATAACAAAAATCAGATTCTGGGTCAGGCATATTTTCTTCGCGGATTATATTACTACAACCTGGCTTTGCTATGGGGTAGCACCAACAAGAGTCTGCCTATCGTGCTCGAACCTTCTACACCGGGTATGCAACCCGAAGGACATACCGGAGCTGAGGTATATCAGCAGGCTATCAATGATTTTACAGAAGCGCAAAAAGTGTTGCCGGAAGTATGGGGTGACAACGACAAAGGACGTGCGACCAAAGGTGCGGCATTGGCTTTCAGAGCAAAATGTTATATGCAGCTACATCAATGGAACGAAGCCAAGACAGATTTGAGTTGGCTGGTAGAAGGCGAAGGCAAGAAGTATTACGACCTGACAACAAATTATTTTGATAACTTCAACAAGGATAAAGAGAATAATATAGAATCGGTATTCGAAATACAATATTCTGATGCACACAAGGCTCCTGCCGGAGATGGTGACTTTGATGTAGATCCGAACTTGGGATTGAACCGTGGACAATTCTTCGCACCTCCCGGTATCGGCTGGACTGACGGCGAGCTTCGTCCTTGGTTGGTAACAGAGTTTAAGAAAGAAAAAGATTTGAATAGCGGTTACGATATACGTCTCAGATATACAGCTTTCTATGAAGGACAAGAGGCGGATTTTACCAATAACGAGAGGATTTATAAGTATACAAGTAATGCTGCTACATGGGGTCAAAACAACTGGAAAGGACGTGTATTCTTCCGCAAGTATGGCTCAGACTATTATCGCGATTATGATGATTATCACAATCCTACCAACGTAAGACTGATTCGTTTTGCCGATGTACTTTTGATGTATGCCGAATCTATTGTTCAGTCAGGCGGAAGCCTCTCTACAGCAGTAGCACAAGTAGACAGAGTACGTGCCAGAGCCAATATGCCTAAACTGTCGGTAAACCACCCTGCGGCAACCACCGATAAGGATACATTCCTCAAGCGTCTGCAAATGGAACGTGTGCTTGAGCTCGCTACCGAAGGGCATCGTTGGGCTGACATCAAACGTTGGGGATTGCTCGACAATCAGGCAGGTATCGATGAGTTGAAGTTAAGAGATGCTGATTTCGCTCGCTGGGATGAAAAAGAGCAAAAATGGATACAAAATTTTGTTATTGGTCGTCACAATTGTTTGCCTATCCCATCCGATGAGGCTAATAACAACCCGAATATTGATCAAAATCCTAATTATTAATATGAGTATTTGATGAGGCTGCTCTCCCGAGCAGCTTCATCAAAAAAATATTTTCTCTATTCTTAATAAGAAGGGGGAAATCATAAAACAGAATAGAATGAAAAAATTACAAGCTATTGTATTCCTGCTGGTTTCTTTTGTTTGCTTGTCTTGCGGCAGCAGCGAAAAGACCGACTTTGAATATAAAAACCCTGTACCATTGGGCGATCCGTTTATTATGTTGTACGACAATGTATACTATGCTTACGGAACCAATGCCGAGAATGGAATAGAAGTGTACACATCCGACGATTTGCTGACATGGAAAAAAGAACCCGTTCTTGCTCTAGACAAAAAAGACTCGTGGGCTGATCGTTGGTTCTGGGCTCCCGAGGTATATTATATTAAAGAAAAGAACAAATTCTTTATGTACTATTCTGCCGACGAGCATATCTGCGTAGCGACAGCCGATTCGCCGCTCGGACCTTTTGTACAAGATGTAAAAGAGCCGATGATGGCAGACGAAAAATGTATAGATAACTCTCTCTTTGTAGACGACGACGGTAAACCATATCTTTATTTCGACCGTTTCAACGATGGTCTGAATATATGGGTAGCCGAACTCGAAAGCGATCTGAAGACCATCAAGACCGAGACGCTGACCAAGTGTATCAACGTTTCGCAAGCATGGGAAGAAGTATGGCCACGTGTCAACGAAGGTGCATTTATAACCAAGCACAAGGGGATTTACTATCTCACCTATTCGGCAAACAGCTACGAAAGTCCGTTTTATGGCGTAGGCTTTGCCACAGCTACGAGCCCGATGGGACCTTGGACAAAGTATGAAAAGAATCCTATTTTGCAAAAGCCTGACAGCCTTGTAGGGGTAGGGCATAGCGCCATGTTCCGCGACAAAGCGGGTCAGCTCAAAATAGTATTCCATGCGCATCACTCCAAAGATAGCATTCACCCACGTGCGATGTACATTGCAGATGTAAGCTTTACGGACGATGCTGTGCCGGTAATGAAAATTACAGGAGATATTATTAGCCCTAAAGTTGCCAGATAATTTTTTGGACAGTTTCTTCATTTTGCCTCAGTGTAAAATGAAGAAACTTTACTATCAGATATTCTCTTATTTGTGATATAGGTAGTTTAAAATAATTACTCGAGATTATTCTTTCGTCCCAAAGCGCAAAAGATTACAAATGAGTTTATAAAAGTATTATAATGAAATATACAGCTTTATTCTTATCCGTATTGTTGTCTTTCACTGCCTGTCAGTCGGAGACAAAGAATACTCCCGAAGAAGAGATCGAAAGTACGGTAGATGGTATTCGCATAGCTTGGGACTACAGTTCCATGCAGCAGCTTGCCGAGCGGGGAGGTTATCCACGCTTGCTCAGGATGCAGGATAATTCGTTGATTGCCATCTTTGAAACACGAACAGGTAGTGTGGAATTTCGCCGTAGCTACGATGAAGGGCACACATGGTCGTCGTCGGTAACCGTATTCCCCCGATTTACTTATCAGGGCAAAGATGGAGAATCTACAATAGTGAATATCGCAAACGCAGAGATCACACAGTTGCAGAATGGAGACATTATTGCCGCTTGCAACTATCGCCCTGCAAAGCCCGAAATAGCACCTTACTCCATTGTGATAAGGCGCAGCACCGACAACGGAGCTACATGGCTGCCGGCACAGGTGCTATACAATGCAGCTCCACGTTTCAACGATGGATGTTGGGAACCCTCGTTCCTGCAATTGCCCGACGGGGAGGTGCAGATATATTTTGCAAATGAAAATCCGTATCAGCAATCCGACGAACAGGAGATATCCCTGCTTCGATCTGCCGACAATGGTGCTACATGGAGCGATGCCCAAATGGTATCCTTCCGCGAAAACAGGCGTGATGGTATGCCGGTAGCCCGAATATTGGGCGACGAAATAGTAGTGGTTATAGAAGATAACAACGTAGACCGCTTTAAACCATACACAGTGCGTACAAAACTCAAAGATAATTGGGTGAAACCTGTACTGGCAGACTCTCCACACAGAGAATACGCTCTTGCTGAGAAGATAGACAATTCGGTATATATGGGTGCTCCCTATCTGCTGAAACTCCCTACAGGCGAAACTTTAATTTCGTATCAGACAAACGAAAAACGAGCCTCCGACTGGGAATACTCCACACTCGAAGTAGCGATAGGAGATAAGTCGGCTCGCAATTTCACGAAACGAACACGTCCTTTTGATGTGCCGCTCGATAAAGAGGCAAAATGGAACTCTTTGGCACTATGGGACGAAAATACGGTTGTAGCTTTTGCTTCATCCAATTTCAACTCCAAAGAGGTAGCGCCGTGGCTTATCAAGGGATATATTATTCCTGAACTAAAGATTGCTACAAAAGATATTACTGCATATCCCTTGTTTGTAGGGGCAAAGGGCGAAACAAATCTTCGTGCGGGATTGGGTACAGACGAGGAAAACCTGTATGTCGAATGCAAGGTTAATGATAATAAATTATATGGTTTGCAAAACTCTGATTCTGATGGTGTATATGTTTATCTCAGCGATGGAATGGAGTCGATGAGAGTATGGTGCAGCTATCAGGGTAATACAGAAGTAAGTGAACTGAAAAAGGGGGTGTGGCATACCAAAATGGCAAGTGATGTGCAGGCAGTTTCCTCTACCAATGATAAAGGTTACGATCTGAAGATCATCATTCCTAAGAAGTATATAAAGTCTGGCAGTGGCAAAGACTTAAGATTGGCATTGGGATTATCAGCCTATAGCGATGCCGTAAATGGTTACAAAGAAATGCTCGCAAACAGCCAAGAAAATAAACCGAATACATGGCTGAAAGTAAGTTTGTTAAATTAATGCTTGCAACTCTTTGTCATGTTGAGTAACGAAGCCTCTCGACTCTTTCTAGATAAGAGATACTATCGTCCGTCTCTCGTTTTTTCGGATTTGTAATCCGAAAACTTTTACGGCGGATTTTAAATTTGCTAAAACAAACAGCTTTCGGATTACAAATCCGAAAGAACGAATAAAACAAGAAGAACGAACAGTATTAACGCCTAATGAGGCAAGAGATTCCTCACTTTGTTCAGGATGACAGCAAAGATGAAAATATAATAAGCAGATACAAGAATGAAACGACAACCAAATAAAACTTAAAATATAATGAAAAAGAGATTGCTTTCTGTTGTCTTACTCCTCTTTTCTTGCGCAATGATAGATGCACAGGAAGTACAATCGGAGTATAAGATTACATTAAAATCGCCCGGAAATCCGGCAGAGTCGTATACCCTTACCGAGGATGCTTCGGGCTACCTGAAAGCCTCGCAGCTTTTGCCGATAGAGATCAGACAGCAAAGGGTAGAAAACGGCTCTGCAACACGCATCACTGTCACACTGCGAGCTACAGATCTTGTTTATTACAACTTCGAAGAAGTGTGTAAACTATCGGCTATGCAGCATGCCGATTGTCAGTTTTTGATGCCCGGATTTTGGTATCATCGCAATATGCGTTCTCCAAAAGAGGCTCCTTCGTTTGCCACAAGTGACAGCTGGCAGGTACGTGAAGATCGACTGAGCACACCTCTAACAGGTATCTATAGCGACAAAACAGGCGACTTCTATACAGTAGTTCGTCTCGATAAATTCGAAAATGAAAGCTTGGCTACTCATAGTGCAGGCGAAATTATCCTTACCGATAGAACTTCGCTTGGCTTCACCGGATTCCGTAATGTAGGGGGTACTACAGCCCTTGTTTTCGGATTTCCGTATAGCGAAGCACCAAAAACATACATCCGCAAACTGACGTTGGCTCCTGCTGTTCAGGCATTCGAAAAGCTAGAGAAAGGAGAAACCCGTCAATTGGTATGGGAGATTCGTAAAGGCAAAGCCGCCGACTACTCTGCTTTTGTAGCCGATGTGTGGAACTATTCTTACGATACATATCGCCCGCAGGTATATGCCGATGCGATGAGCACTGCCGAAGCAAAACGAGTTTTGTCTAACTTTTTTACAGAGAGTTATGTAAACAAGTACGACCTTAAATATTTCTCAGGAGTACACATGCGTACCGATGATTGCGAAAGCACCGGTTCGGTTGAGGTAGGATTTGTAGGGCGTGTATTGCTCAATGCCTTCAATGCGTTGGAGTATGGCGAGCAAAACAACAATACCGACCTAATAAATAAAGCAAACTCGGTGTTCGACAGTTACCTAAAACATGGTTTTACTCCAAACGGATTTTTCCGTGAGTTTGTAGATTATAGTCACAACAACGAAACAGATATATACAGCATTCGCCGTCAGTCGGAAGGGGCATTTGCTATCCTTAACTATCTCAACTACGAAAAGAAGCAAGGACGCAAGCACCCCGAGTGGGAAGCCAAGATAAAAACACTGCTTGCTAATTTCCAAAAGTTGCAAGGACAAGACGGTAGTTTTCCTCGTAAGTTTGACGACCAATTCCGTGTTACCGACCCTTCGGGAGGCAGCACCCCATCGGCAACCTTACCTCTTACGATGGCTTATACCTACTTCAAGAACAAAGAATATATGGAGAGTGCAAAACGTACGGCTGTATATCTCGAAAAAGAGCTGATATCCAAAGCCGATTACTTCTCTTCTACGCTCGATGCCAATTGCGAAGACAAAGAAGCGTCGCTATATGCATCCACAGCCATGTATTATCTGGCAATGGCTTCTGCCCCAAAAGAAAGAGATCGTTACATCGACCTTTCTAAAAAGGCGGCATACTTTAGTCTGTCGTGGTACTATATGTGGGATGTGCCTTTTGCGCAAGGGCAGATGCTGGGTGATGTGGGCTTCAAATCGCGTGGATGGGGCAATGTCTCGGTAGAGAACAACCATGTGGATGTCTTCATCTTCGAATTTGCAACTGTGCTCGATTGGCTAGCCAAAGAACGCAACGAACCCCGTTTCTCACAGTTTTCGTCGGTAATAAAAAGCTCTATGTTGCAACTAATGCCTGTAAAAGGACACATGTTCAATATCGGTAAGGTGGGTTATTATCCCGAAGTAGTACAGCATACCAACTGGGACTATGGCAAAAACGGAAAAGGATTTTATAACGATATCTTCGCTCCCGGCTGGACTGTAGCTTCTCTTTGGCAAATGCTGAGCCCCGACAGAGTAGAGACGTATTTTAATCCGAAGAAAAAATAAAAACAATGGGCAGGGAAGAAATTCCCCGCCCATCTTAAACTTCAATATACGAGCCTTAAAGGAGAGTGATGCTAATGATAAAAATCGGTCAAATAGTAATAAAAACTAGTCAAAGGCCGAATTTGGCTTATTTTGATACTCTTTTGGTTGAAAAGTATACCTATCTTTTATTCTTGGCATGCTAACTTAGCAGTGCAGAACGCTACGAAAAGCATGTCGTAAGATAATGCAATAAAATTCGAATAATACCATGAAGAAAATTTTTACATATATGTTCATTATCCAGTTGCTTGTGGCAACGGGATGTAATGCATGTAGCAGTTCTGAAAAAGAAGAACCTGTAACTCCAAATCAGAAATATACAAATCCTGTAGTGGCTCTGAGCCTGCCCGACCCAACAATCATAAAGGCACAGGATGGACATTTTTATTTGTATGCAACAGAAAATACACGAAATACTCCTATCTACAGGTCGGATAATCTTGTAGACTGGACATTTTTAGGAACGGCATTTACGGATGCTACACGCCCCACCTTCGAGCCCAACGGAGGTTTGTGGGCGCCTGATATTAATTACATCAACGGCAAATATGTGCTGTACTACTCCATGTCGGTATGGGGTGGCGAGTGGACATGCGGCATTGGTGTAGCTGTTGCCGACAAGCCCGAAGGACCATTCACCGACAAAGGAAAGCTTTTTAGAAGCAACGAGATCGGCGTTCAGAATTCCATCGACCAGTTTTATATCGAAGAAGGAGGCAAGAAATACCTCTTCTGGGGTAGCTTCCGGGGTATCTATGCCATAGAGCTGAGTGACGACGGACTGTCGGTAAAAGAAGGTGCGCAGAAAAAACAAATAGCCGGAACAGCCTTTGAGGGAACATATATCCACAAGAGAGGAAATTATTACTACATGTTTGCGTCTATCGGCAGTTGCTGCGAAGGTGCAAATAGTACGTACGAGCTTGTTGTTGGTCGTTCCCAGTCGTTGTTTGGCCCTTATGTGGATAAAACAGGCAAGGATATGATGGACAACGGATATACGGTGGTCATAAGCAAAAGCTCCCGCTTTGTAGGCAACGGACACTGTTCCGAAATCGTACAGGACAAGGCAGGTAACGACTGGATATTGTATCATGGCGTAGACCTTAACCACCCCGATGGGCGTATGCTGCTGCTCGATCAAGTGAAATGGGATAACAATTCATGGCCTTATGTAGAGGGAAGCAAACCGTCTTCTTCGGCAGATAAGCCCGTGTTTTAAAGATATAGTGATTGTAATAGATAGGAGATTGCAACCTAATTAATGATTGGTATTTACTGCCCCGGACGAAGCGAGCCCAGAACATAAGCTTCGTTCGGGAAGTAAAGAAAGAGGAAAGTTTTCTTTCTCTCACTACACGAAGAACAACATAACATATCGATAATTTTTATAGAATAAGCATTATTCTAGAAGAAATCATTAACTCAAAATATAAGACATGAAGAAGAATTTTTTATTGTTAATATTATTTGTCACCAGTATCGGTCTTTTTGCCCAATGGAAACCAGCGGGAGATAAGATAAAAACAAAATGGGCTGAGTCGCTCGATCCCAAAAACGTATTGCCCGAGTATCCGCGTCCGATAATGGAGCGTACCGATTGGGCAAACCTAAACGGACTATGGGAATATGCAATCTTACCCATCGGACAAGCCGAACCTCGCAGCTTTGACGGACAGATACTTGTTCCGTTTGCTGTAGAATCGAGCCTGTCGGGAGTGCAAAAAGAACTTGGAGCGAAAAACGAACTTTGGTACAAACGTACTTTTTCAGTACCATCGTCATGGAAGGGTAAAAATGTGATCCTTCACTTTGGTGCGGTAGACTGGAAGACTGAGGTTTTTGTTAACGATATAAAAGTGGGTACACACAAGGGCGGATATACCCCGTTCAGCTTCGATGTTACTCCTTTCCTTACATCGGGCAGTCAAAAACTCGTTGTAAAGGTGTGGGATCCTACCACAGACGGCTATCAGCCTGTCGGCAAGCAGCACAAAGACCCTCACGGTATATGGTACACCCCTGTGTCGGGTATCTGGCAAACAGTGTGGCTGGAGCCGGTGAATAATAAGCATATTGCAAATATTAAGGCTATACCTTGCCTCGATACGAAGAAAATAGCATTCGATGTATGTGCGGCAAATACTTCATCTTCAGATGTTGTAGAGGTAGTAGTAAAAGATAAAGGACAAACTGTAGCTTCGGGAAAGGCCGCTTCGGGACAGACGCTCGAACTGCCTATCTCCGATCCTAAATTGTGGTCGCCCGAAAGTCCGTTCTTGTACGATGTAGAAGTAACACTTTACAGTGCAGGCAAAGCTCAGGATAAGGTAAAGAGCTATACGGCAATGCGTAAGGTTTCGTTCAAACGTGATGATAATGGTATTATGCGTTTGCAACTCAACAATAAGGATTATTTCCAGTTTGGCCCGCTCGATCAGGGTTGGTGGCCCGACGGATTATATACAGCACCTACCGATGAGGCTTTGGTGTACGATATACAGAAGACCAAAGACTTTGGATTCAATATGATACGCAAGCACGTGAAGGTAGAGCCTGCACGTTGGTATACTCATTGCGATCGTCTGGGGATATTAGTATGGCAGGATATGCCTAACGGAGACCGTTCGCCACAGTGGCAAAACAGAGATTACTTCAAGGGATCGGAGCTGATTCGTAGCGCCGAATCGGAAGCGAACTATCGTCAGGAGTGGAAAGCGATAATGGATTATCTGATCTCTTATCCATCTATCGCTGTGTGGGTTCCGTTCAACGAAGCATGGGGGCAGTTCAAGACACAGGAGATAGCCGAATGGACAAAAGCGTATGATCCTTCTCGCCTTGTAAACCCTGCCAGTGGTGGTAACTTCTACCGTACAGGCGATATGCTCGACTTGCACAATTATCCGGGTCCAGACATGTATCTCTACGATGCCGAACGTCCTACAGTGCTTGGAGAGTATGGAGGGATAGGTCTTCCGCTACAGAATCACTTATGGCAAACTGACAAAAACTGGGGATACGTTCAGTTTAAGAATGCCAAAGAAGTGACAGACGAATACGTGAAGTATACCGAACAGTTGAAAAAGCTTATCAAAGCCGGTTTCTCTGCTGCTGTCTACACCCAGACTACAGATGTGGAAGGCGAAGTAAACGGCTTGATAACATACGATAGAAAAGAAATAAAAGTGGACGAACCACGCGTAAAAAAGGTGAATTTGGAGATATGCAATTCCTTGTCTAAATAACTAGGAACAGTATTTCCTGAATTTAGGTGATTTTAGGTTTGAAAAGAGGTGGAAGGGATTTTCGCCTCTTTTTACTTTATTACCCCAAAATGCCTTAATGCATTTGCAACGCCATTATCATCTATATCATTGGTAACGTAGTCGGCCGCTGCTTTTACATCGTCGCCGGCATTGCCCATCGCTATGCCGATAGCCACGTGGCGAAGCATTTCTATATCGTTGCCTCCATCGCCAAAAGCCATTGTTTCGGACTTATGGATGCCGAAATGTTCGAGAAATTTATCTATCCCTGTGCTCTTGTTTATCCCCTTGATATTTACATCGGCAAATGTAGGATGCCATCGGCTGGCATGGCAACTTACCAATGCTTCGTTCATTATTCTTTTTTCCAACGCATGGTCTACATACAGGTTTACTTGTAGAACCTCTTCATCGATAAGTTCCTCAAGGTTTCTTACAGGAGGCACGTTTACCTTCACAAGGTTAGCTATCTTTTCTACATTGCTGTCTATATAGTTTACAAACGAACCTTCGTTGAGCATGAAGGCTAAAGGAAATTTCACCTCGTTTTGTTGATACTCGATCAGCGATTTCAGCTCTTCTTTGGGGATCAGCTTTTTGAATATAACATCATGATCGGTAGTTACACAATACGCTCCGTTTACGGTTATAAAGCCATCAAACTCCAAGCCTCCCAGATTTTGTATCTGCTTTCTCAAGCGACCTGTGGCAAGGAAAACCTTGATGCCTTGTCTCTTTACTTCGTTGATAGCATCGATTGTAGATTGTGGAACCGAGTGTGTTTTGAAACTTAATAACGTGCCGTCTATATCAAAAAAAATAGCTTTTGTCATAATGTTTTAGGATAGATTGCAAAGGTAATGTTTTTGTAGTGATAATAAAATTGTAGCGTAGAGTCGGAAATAAAAAAGCGCCTGAATATTCAGACGCTTTTGATCTTGTTTTATGAGTAAATTTCAATAATAATTTGCGAAAACAATTGGGCGGGTACTAGCTGCAACTCCGTTTACTTTGCTGAGTAGCATTATTACTGTAGGGTAATTTGTTAAATAGATTTCGATAGGAGAGTATCCCTGAGGCAGATTTACAGTCATATAAGTAATCATCGTATTCGTATTGGGCACATAGCAGCTCATATAATTTGACCAATCTATTACCTTATATCCGGCTGCACTGTACGAAAAAGAAGGATGCTTGCTTGTTCTCAATTCGAAAATAACAGTTGACGGCTGGCTGCTATAAACATCAGCAGTTACCTTCGATTTGTCAGAGCTTAGCTTGTCATTTGTGAAAAATACGTCGACTGACTGGGCTTTCAGACTACTGCATGTAAGTGTAAATACAAAAACAGCGATTAATGTGTACAAAGCTTTTTTCATGATAACTTAATTTAGCGTTAAACATAGAATTTTATGTGTCTTGAAATTAGTAATAATTGTCTGGAAATAAGGGTGGTGTAAGCCTGAATATGACTTTTTGTAGGATGTGATTCGTGATAAAATATTGTAGTGTAATTATTTAGTAGTCTTTTGTTTGTGTTGCAATATGACTTTTTTTTATGCGTTATAGATTTCAGCAATAAAAAAAGCGCAGATTATATCAATCTGCGCTCTCTGTTATTTTTTATTCTGCTATTTCAAATGTTCAAAATTGCGTCGTTTCAGCTGGAAGTCACGTCCGAGATATTTCTCCCTTACCGTTTCATTTTCAGCTAACTGCTCGGCACTTCCTTGGAACAATACCTTCCCTTCGAACAAAAGATATGCACGGTCGGTGATACTCAGCGTTTCGTCCACATTGTGGTCGGTGATGAGAATTCCGATGTTCTTATATTTCAGCTTTGCCACAATCTCTTGGATGTCTTGCACGGCAATAGGGTCTACCCCCGCAAAAGGCTCGTCAAGCATGATAAACTTAGGGTCTATAGCCAAACAGCGGGCAATCTCCGAGCGACGGCGTTCACCTCCCGATAGCCTGTCACCCAGATTTTTGCGAACCTTGTGCAACCCAAACTCATCGATGAGGCTTTCCAACTTTTCTTTCTGATATTCAGACGATGTCTTTGTCATTTCCAGTACCGACCGGATATTGTCTTCCACAGTCATCTTGCGAAAGATGGAGGCTTCCTGTGCCAGATAGCCGATGCCATGTTGCGCCCGCTTGTAAACAGGGAACTTGGTTATCTCCGTATCGTTGAGGAAAATCTTGCCTTCGTTGGGCATCACCAATCCTACGGTCATGTAGAACGTTGTGGTTTTCCCTGCACCGTTGGGGCCTAGCAAGCCGACAATCTCGCCCTGCTTCACATCTATAGAGACGTGATTTACGACAGTACGTGACGAGTATCGCTTTACAAGGTCTTCGGTGCGTAGCACCATTCTCTCGGTGGGTTGTATATTGTTATCTTCTGCCATTATTCAATTACTATTGTAGACAAGCAAACAAGTTGTTAGGATTGTATACCCGATCAGTCGAGAACTGTTACCCAGCCGTGTGTGTCGGGTTCGTCTCCCTGCTGTATCGCTCTCAGCTTGTTGTACAGCTTGGTGCTTACAGGACCTGCGTTACCATCTTTAGATATCACATATGACTTGTTTTCGTCCAGATCATCTACTCTTAGTATCGGGCTGATTACGGCAGCTGTACCCACTTGTCCCGCTTCTTCGAATGTCGCCAATTCGTCTTCATGTATCTGACGGCGTTCTACCTTCATTCCCATATCTTCGGCCAGTTGCATCAGGCTCTTGTTGGTGATGGAAGGAAGTATCGAGCTCGAAAGCGGTGTGATATATGTATTGTTTTTTATTCCGAAGAAATTTGCAGGGCCGCATTCGTCCAGATATTTCTTTTCTCTGGCATCCAGATACAAAACGGCAGAATACCCCATTTCGTGCGCTTTGTGTCCTGCTACGAGGCTGGCTGCATAGTTGCCACCTACCTTGATTGTGCCTGTACCCAGCGGTGCAGCACGGTCGTATCCTCGCAAGATGGCAACTGGAGTAGGTTTAAACCCTTCCTTGAAGTATGGGCCTACAGGGGTAACAAATACGAGAAACATGTATTCGGCAGCAGGTTTCACGCCCACCTGTGCACTTGTACCTATCAGTAGCGGACGGATATATAAAGAAGCTCCGCTTCCGTATGGCGGAACAAATTTTTCGTTCAGTTTTACAGCTTTTAATACTGTTTCTTCAAAAACTTCGACAGGAAGCTCGGCCATCATAATACCATGACATGAAGAAATCATACGCAAAGCATTATCGCGCATTCTGAAAATTCGGATTTTCCCGTCTTTACCTCTAAACGCTTTGAGTCCTTCAAATGCTTCTTGTCCGTAGTGGAGGCAAGTGGCAGCTATATGAATGTCAATACTCTCAGAAGTAGTTTCGGTTGGTGTACTCCATTTTCCATCTTTGTAATGGCTTCTTACATTATAATCTGTCTTCATGTACCCGAAAGACAAATTAGACCAGTCTATCCCATTCATGTCGATAAAAGTTTAAATCAATACTTTCGATAAATTGTTTATATCACAAAAGTACAATTTTCATCGATATTCAGGCGATGTTTTTTCTTATTAAGTAAATATTTAAGCTCATTTTTCAGATTTTAGGAGTTTCTTCTTTTGGAGATGATATTTAAAATGTATTTTTATTGCCATGCTTACAAGTGGAGAATCTTATGTCAGAATAGAAAAAGATACTTCATTTATACTTTCAATCGTAATACTTATTTTAATTATGGAATCACTACACAAAATATGGTCACGCTATTTCAGCTATAATTGGCAATTTGGTCTTGCGCTAATTCTGCTGTTTGGTGTTCCTCGTTTTATTCTGGTGTTAGATGCGAACATGTCGGGCGGATATGGCACAGCTTTTATCATCTTTTTCGTCATGTGGTTCACCCCTTTTATTTTTCTCACTCGCAAGGGCAGGAGAGAAATTGGCTTTAAGCGTCCTAACAATTACCTTCGTTTGCTTTATTCTTTTGCCTTGGGCGCATTGGCGTGCGGTGCTATATACGGGCTGTTTTATATTTTGTATGGCAACACAATCAGCAATTCGCTTGTCTATATCTCTAAAGCCAGCACTTCTGTCGTGGTAGATGATAGTCATCGGCTTATCTTCTTTCTTATTGCCGCTATACCCAGTATGCTATTCAGCCCTATCGGCGAAGAATTTCTGTACAGAGGGGTAATACACGGCAGCTTTGTAACCAAGTTTGGCGAAACAAAGGCTTCTCTCTTCGATAGCCTCGCTTTTGCATTAACGCATTTGGCTCATTTCGGAATCATTTTTGATGCAGGGGTGTGGAAATTGCTTCCTGTTCCGGCACTGTTGTGGGTGCTGTCAATGTTTGCTGTCAGTCGACTATTTTTTGCGTGCAAGCAGATGTGTGACTCTATATTTGGAGCTGTGCTGTCGCATGCCGGATATAACTTTGCGATGATGTACTTTATCTTTTATCATATCTTATAACTTGTTTTTTTGCGGCTATAAATTCAACACGTCCATAATATTTCTTTCTCTACGAGGGGATCTCCAAATAGCGAAAACGCTTTTCCAATGCCCTTTCTGCTGTAAATATTTATAAATGTTTACACCTTTTGTTGCTTCATGAGTGAGTTTTCGGAGCATAGAAAAATGATCGGTAATTTTTAGTAAACAGTTTTTATTTTCAAAGAATACATTCGAAAAAACAGCTTTATACAATTTGCTTGTGTGGAGAAAAGTTGTGGTCAGGATTTATAATAGTTAACATAAGTGCAAAATGAATACTATACTTTTGCTTCGCGGTCTTACTTTAGACGGCGATTATGTTAACTTTCTAATCTTAATACGAACACATACAAAACTATATTCGTCAAAAAAAAGAGTAAATCATTTCCTTGATTTACTCTTTTTGCTTTTATGTTGTCGATTGTTTTTCTTCAAATGGCAGCATCAATCCTCTTTCTGAACCTCAGGAGAAACGGCAGTAGCCAGTCTGTCGGTAAACAATATACCTTGCAGATGGTCGTACTCGTGCTGAAATATCACGCCCGTAAAGTCTGCGCCACGTGAGCCGCCGCTTAGTCTTTCTTTTATAAGCGTTCCGTTATCGTCGTAATACTCCACATCTACCCATGTGTAGCGATTCGTTGTGCCCGATAGTTCCGGCACAGAAAGGCATCCGTCTCTTTCGAAGAGGAATGTCTCAGTCGAATGACCTACAATACGTGGATTGATGGCTACTTGCACAGGCATCCCTTTTTGGTCGATACGCAAGAAAAGGAACAGGTTGCGCCCGATACCCACCTGCGGAGCTGCTATTCCGACTCCCGACTCTACGGCAAGTGTCATTTGCAGGCGGTCGATAAGGAGTTGCAGGTCTTTGTTGGTCGCAATGTTCTTCGCATCCAGATCGATGCTTTTTTTTCTGAGGAAAAGAGAATCTTTTTGGTTGTCGGTTTGTAATACTCTGAACGGAGTATCTGCGCTTCCGCTATTTATCAGTGATTTTTCGTTGCTTGTCATAAACTTAACAGATTTACACGCGGATATGCTAAACAAAATAATCAGCAAGTATACTATCTTTTTCATTATATCCGATGTTTATATTTTTTGCAAAGATATGAAAAATGGCTAGTACATAGCAAAAAATATATCTTACAGTAGAGGCTATTCTTATGGTTAATCGAATTGAGAACATGCCCCTAGCAACAAGCTTTTACATCCAATTTTTTTGTTACCGTTTCATATTTTCATCATCTATTCGTGATTAAACATTAAAAAATTCCTAATATTGTGACAAATCGCACACTTTTGCGACATATATAATAAAGCGACTTCTAATAGATGAAAGAAACGAAGGAAAGGGATGAGCAATTCTTAGAGATGATACGCCAAAACGAGGGTATTATCTTCAAGGTAGCTTCCTTCTATGTCGACAAAGAGCATCCGATCGGCGATCTTTATCAAGAAGTCGTACTCAACCTATGGAAAGGGTATCCGTCGTTCAGGGGCGAAAGCAAGTATTCGACCTGGATATATAGGATTGCGCTCAATACCTGTGTGTCTTTCTATCGCAGGAATAGAATTAATGTTTCCTATGTAGATATATCGACAGATATTCCCGACGTGGTAGACAATAATGAAGAAATACAAGAATTGTACAAATTAATCAACCGTTTAGGAAAAATCGAACGCGCCCTAGTCTTACTCTATCTCGACGATAAACCGTATAAGGAGATAGCCGAAATCACAGGGCTTTCTGTGACAAATGTGGCAACCAAACTGAGCCGCATAAAAGATAAGTTGAAGCAGATGTCGAATGGAGAAAACTAACCAAATTATATGGATCTCGATAGCATAAAAAAAACGTGGCAAGAAGCGGATATAAAGCCGACAATCGATGAATCAAAGATTCAGAAAATGTTGGATAATAAGGGGAAAAGCGCTTATGCAAATTTATTGAAGTATGACAAGTGCTTTCTGTGGCTGCTCATACCTTGTGTGTTTGCAGGAGTCTTGTTCTATTGTATGCATCCTCTGCCCGGTATCCTTTATTTTGCATTGCTTATCCCGGCATTTTTCTGGCAGCTGTATAAGATCAGCTACCTGAAGAAGGCGGATGTGTCTAAAATGGGAATACTGGAAATATCGAAGGGGGTGACACGCTACAAGAAATTCTTGGTGTACGAAATTATTATAGGAGCGGTGTGGATAGTCGCTTTCTCGGTGTCGTATATATATTATGGTCTGCCGAGTATGTTTCCTAAGCTGATGGGGCGATATTCGTCCGACGGCGAGTCGTCGTTTATGCTCTTGTTGCTTATCTTTATGATTGCATCTACCATGGTTTTCTCTTTCCTTATATATAAATATTTATATCTGAATAATATAAAGAAGATACAAGATTCGATACGGGAAATAGAAGATTTTGAGAAAGATAATGTTGACTGAATAAGTAGAATATCCTCTTTGTTATTTAGAAAGGACTGAATTGAAAATCGGCATAGCCAAAAATCTCTTGCCGTAAGAAATGCTTCTAGTCGTCAGCATGATAAAATATAAATAACCTTTGTAAGAAACTTAACGAATAAATGTAATATGAAAAATCTGGTCGCAACATTTTTTGCACTGATACTATTTGTAGCTGCTACCACGCTCACAGCTCAGAATGAAACGAAGTATGATAACGCTTTGCTTTGGAAGGTTTCGGGCAATGGGCTATCAAAGCCTTCTTATATACTTGGTACGCACCATCTGGCACATGTGAGCTATGTAGATAGCATTCCGGGGCTAAGAAGTGCCATGGAAACTACCGAACAAACGGTGGGCGAACTTCTGATGTCTGATCAGGCGGCGATGCAGGCCAAACTGCAACAGGCGGCGATGATGCCGGCAGGCGAAAGTTATGCAGCTTTGTTGTCTCCCGATGATTATACCAAGCTGGATAATGGATTGAAAGAGCTTTTCGGTGTTGGTCTCAGTCAGTTTGGACAACTCAAACCGGGCATGCTTTCTATGTTGTACACCATCACGTTATATACAAAGTTTTATCCTGAGTTTAACCCGATGGCACACGAGGCTATCGATGGATATGTGCAACGCATAGCTACCGAGAAAGGAAAATCCGTTGTTGGTCTCGAAACTGTCGAAGATCAGATTTATGCTCTGTTCGATGCCGAACCGTTGAAAGATCAGGCTGTTTCATTGGCATGCTATGTCGTGAACAGCGACAAGGCAAAAGATATGTTGGATAAATTGAATGCATACTACAAGGCAGGACAGCTGACAAATATGTACAACCTTGCATTTAATAATCCTGACGATCCGTGTGGTGTATCACAAAAGTCGCAAAACGCTCTGAATAAAGACCGTAATGATAAGTGGATCGCAAAACTTCCTGAGATAATGAAAAATAAATCGAGCCTCATTGCCGTGGGTGCATTGCACCTTGCCGATAAGGACGGTTTGCTCGCTCAGCTTGCTGCTAAAGGATACACAGTAGAAGCTGTGAAATAAAAGATATACTTTATTTTCTTCCCCCTTCATTAGATTCACTCTTTTCTATTGGAGGGGGAAATTGTATCTGGTGGCTTGTTATCCCTGTTATATATTATGAAAAGCTGATATTCCTCCCTATCCAGAAAAGCACAATCAGTATAAGAACTATAACAATAGCCCTTTTTCCGAATAATGTCTTCCGTGCGGTCGGATATTTTTCTTTACCGCCAAAGTATTCGAAATAAATTCCAATGATAAGATAAGGAATTGCCAATATTAAGAGGGGGTTACTTGCAAATGCATCTTTCAGCCTAAAGTGTAGTAAGTGATGTATGGCTCGTTGAGAACCGCAGCCCGGACAGTCGAACCCTGTGATCCGATGAAAAGGGCATTGCGGAAAATATGCTGATTCTGCGGGACTGAACAGAAAGTATATAATTGCGGCAAGCAGTAGTACGCAGCCTATCACAATAACTCTGATTAGATATTTCGGCATTGTTTCTCGGTTTTTAATACTGCGAAAGAGCTGCAAGCAAACCTAAAATGAACAATAACATATAGATAACAGGCAAGAATGCAATACCCCATAGCGTCCATAGTTTGGCCTTGCGTGATGCTTCTTGTGATGCTTCATATTCTCTCTTGCCATACAGCGTTTCTACCTTCACGGCATAAAATATTCCGACAAGGCTTATCGGCGAACAACAAAATATAGTGAGCAATATCGATTCTATAAGCCAATTCTTGGGCATGGGTATTATGCCGTCCCACTTGTGCTGATCGTCATATTGGTATCGCTGCCCGCTGTTATATGTCGGGTTTTGTCTATTCTGCTGCTGTCGTATTGGAGGAGGTGTCTGCTGTTCTTCTCTACGGTCTTGCGGTACAGGGGCTTTAGTGTCGAAAAGGAAATTCAGCTCCTGCAACGTTCCGGCTTCAGCCCAGTCTGCCATCCCCGAACGCCAAACGATTGTTTCGGGGCTGATATTCTTCCGAAGTAACTCGTTTGAAGTAAAGGGGCCGCATTGCAACTTCGATATATCATCGATGTAGTAATATTTCAGCATAAAGTCTAGGCCGGATTATAGCCGGTTTTTACTTAAACATTTCGTCTATCTGAGCCGGAGGCGGTGCATCCTGAACTTCTTCGTCGCTGCTCTTGTCGCAAACACCATATCCCGGTACACTCTCAAACTGGTCTCCCTGACTATAACCGAGTCGCTTGTCTGCAAATACTTTTTTGAAGAACAGACCTACTATCGGCAGTGCCATGCTGGCTCCCTGTCCGTCAGTCGTGCGGTCGAAGTGTATAGAGCGGTCTTCTCCACCTACCCAGCATCCGGTAGAAAGTTTAGGTGTGAATCCCATAAACCATCCGTCGGAGTTATTTTGTGTTGTTCCTGTTTTTCCTCCCATTGGCGCTGTTATGCCATAGTTGCGTCTGATGCGTCCGCCTGTACCGCCATCCACTACTCCGCGAAGCATGTCGAGCATCTTCACATACGTACTTTCGCTGAACACTTCGTCCATCTTCGGAGCGAAGGCTGCATCAGCTATTATATTGCCAAAGGCGTCTTCGATGCGGGTAACATATACAGGGTTGGAACGTATTCCTTTGTTAGCAAAAGAGGTATAAGCGGCAACCATTTCCGATACAGACACATCGTGTGTACCCAGTGCCATAGAAACCACAGGGTCTATGCGTCCGGTGATACCAAAAGAGTGCAACATACGTGCAAAGGCATACGGTGTGGTACGTCCCATGAGGTAAGCCGTAACAAGGTTGTCGGAGTTTTGCAGCCCCCATTTGATGGTGACCGTTTCGCCAAACATAGAAGCTCGCCCTCCTCTCGGAGTCCACTCTTTACCTGTTTCGGCAATGAGGGTTTGAGGCACATATAGCATCTGGTCGCAAGGCGTCATTCCGCTTTCCATCGACAGGGTGTAAAGGAATGGTTTGATGGTCGAACCTATTTGTCGGCGTCCCATGTTCACCATATCATACTGGAAGAACTTAAAGTCTATTCCTCCCACATAAGCTTTTACATATCCGTTGTGATTATCCATCGCCATAAAGCCCGAACGCAGGAAGCTTTTGTGATAGCGTATAGAGTCCCAAGGGGTCATTGTAGTATCTACTTCTCCTTTCCAAGAGAATACTTTCATATCTACAGGCTTCTTGAATATCTGTAATATTTCTTTGTCGGACATGCCTTCATTTTTCAGAGCCTTGTACCTGTCGCTAATCTTCATGGCACGATACAGCAATGTGTCTACATCTTTGGCTACCGAGTAGGAGAACGGAGCATACGAGCGACCTCTCTTTTCTTTATCGAAGTCGGGTTGCAGTTCCTTGCTGAGGTGTTCTGCCATTGCCTCTTCGGCATACTGCTGCATGCGAGAGTCGATCGTTGTATATATTCTCAGTCCGTCGGTAGAGAGGTTGTAATTAGAGCCGTCCGGCTTTTTATTCTTGTTGCACCATCCGTATAGCGGGTTTGTTTCCCAGCTGATAGAATCGAGTGCATATTGTTCCATTTGCCACGACGCGTAATTCGATTTCTTCGGTTTCTTGGCTGTCATAGCCATACGCAGATACTCTCTGAAATAAGGAGCAAGCCCGTCTTTGTGGTCTACCCGTTTGAAGTCGAGTTTCAGTTCTGTTTGTATCAGTGAGTCGTATTGTTGTTCGGTAATGTAATCGCTCTTGTACATCTGTTCCAGTACCACATTTCTACGACCTTTTGTTCTGTCGGGATATCTTCTCGGATTGAAGTACGAAGGGTTTTTACACATCCCTATCAGGGTAGCGGCTTCTTCTATCTTGAGCTCTTTGGGTGTTTTGTTGAAGTACACCTGTGCAGCCGACTGAATACCTACAGCATTGTATAGGAAGTCGAACTGATTGAGGTATAGGTTTACTATTTCTTCTTTTGTATAATATCTTTCCAGTTTTACGGCAATAACCCATTCGATAGGCTTGCGCAAAAACACACGTTGAACCCAGTTTTCGGAAGGAGGAGAATAAAGCAGTTTTGCCAGCTGCTGAGGAATGGTACTACCCCCACCGCCACTTTCCTGCATCAGGATACCTCTTTTCACTACGGCTCTCAGTAATGCGTATGCATCAATACCCGAATGTGAATAGAAACGTGCGTCTTCGGTAGCTACCAACGCTTGTACCAGATACGGAGAAAGATCTTCGTAGTTGGAATATATACGGTTGTTTTTTGCAAGGGAGTATGTGCCCAACAGTTGCCCATCGGTAGAATATATCTGAGAGGCGTATTTGTCAATCGGGTTTTCTAACTCTTCTACATCAGGCATATAGCCGATTGCTCCTATACTGATAAGGGCAAATGTGATGGTGAGTACTCCGATGAAGCAGGCAAACCCGATCCACATCTTTTTTATGATGGTCTTCGGGGTGCGTTTTTTATTTGTCTTATTATTCCTTCTTTGTTTTTCCTTCTCATTCATAAGTGTATGCAAGTCTTTTAACTTGGCGCAAAGTTATATAAAACGTTTCAATAATGCAGATAAAAAAACTTAAATGCTTTTCAATAATTCTTGTTATGTTCAGTCGCGGAAAGCGTTTTTTATATTTAGTGGGAAAAGATCCTTCATTCCGTTCAGGATGATAATCTAACAGCAGGTGTAAACTTACATGGGATCAACATCGTAGTGCAACAACAGCGACTTGAACGCCGGGTTGGTAAATACAAGGGACTGGCATTGGAAAATACCTTCACGAACCTTCTGTATCGATGCCTGATTTTCGATTTTGAGCATAATGTGGCGGATATACAAAGATTGTATGCGTGATACCGGCGGCTTGCCCGGTCCCAACACACGCTCGCCAAAGGTGGCGCGCAAGGCTGAGGCAAACTCCCGTGCTGCGCTGTCTGTCAGTTGCTCGTCTCTGCCACGTACTACAATGTTTATCAGACGGAAGTAGGGTGGATAACGGAACATTTTTCGCTCCTCGGCTTGCAGTTCGTAAAACGATTCATAGTCGTTTCTCCTTACAAAGCTGATCAACGGGCTACCCGGGTGCGAGGTTTGGAGGAAGACCAAGCCTTGTTTATTTTTTCGTCCGGCACGTCCGCTTACCTGTGTCATGAGTTGGTACGCCCGTTCGTATGCTCTGAAGTCGGGGTAGTTGAGCATATTGTCGGCGTTGAGTATGCCTACAATGCTTACATTATCAAAGTCCAAGCCTTTGGATACCATCTGCGTACCGATAAGTATATTGGTTTTGTTTTGTTCAAAGTCGGAAATAATACGTTCGTACGACCGCTTCCCTCGTGTGGTGTCTAAGTCCATACGAGCAACCGAAGCTTCGGGAAAGAGTTTTGCAACTTCTTCCTCTATCCGTTCTGTGCCATAGCCCAGCATGTCGAGCGTAGGGGTCTTACAATCGGGGCAAACGGTAGGCACTTCGTATGTTGCTCCACAGTAGTGGCATACCATCATGCGCTGCCCTTTGTGATAGGTGAGGCTTACGTCACAATTTCGGCAATGCAATGTCCACGAGCAGGTTTTGCACTCGAGCATAGATGCAAATCCACGTCTGTTTTGGAAAAGTATGATCTGTTCCTTTTTGCTCAACGCCTCCTTCATTTTGTCGATGAGGGGAGGAGATAGGAACGACTTCATTTGTTTTTTCCTTCTCATCTCTTTGGTGTTAACGACCGCTATCTGTGGCAACTCGATATTTTCATATCTCTTGTCCAGTCTTACCAGTCTGTACCTTCCCGTGAGGGCGTTGTTGTATGTTTCGAGCGAAGGGGTCGCTGTACCCAGCAGCGTTTTGGTGTTGAACAGTGAAGCCAATACGATAGCTGCATTGCGTGCGTTGTAGCGGGGGGCAGGGTCTTGCTGCTTGTACGAGCTTTCGTGTTCCTCGTCTACAATCACCAGATCTAAGTCTGTAAAGGGCAGGAATATAGCGGAACGTGCTCCTAAGACAACTTGTATGTCGTTGTTCCTTAGTAGGTTGTTCCAAATTTCGGCTCGCTCGTTATCGTTAAACTTGGAGTGATACACCGCAAGTTTGTTGCCAAAAACGGCTTTTAGCCTGTCGGTTATCTGGGTGGTGAGGGCTATTTCGGGCAGAAGGTAAAGTACTTGCTTGCCTTTCTCTATTGCCTCCTTTATAAGTTGTATGTATATTTCTGTCTTTCCGCTGGATGTGACGCCAAAGAGCAGGGTAATATCTTTTTCTTTGAATGAGTCTTTTATCTCTTCAAGGGCTTTTTGCTGATGTTCGTTCAGTTCCGAGGCAGCATCTATATTGGTATCGCCATAGTCGAAACGGCTGACTTCGTATTCGTATGTTTCGAGGAATCCTTTTTTTAGCAGTTCAGATAGTACGCTAGCCGAAGTATCGGCTTCTTCGAGCAGCATTTTTTTTAGCACAAGGGGAGCCTCGTCTTTCATGACCAGGAAGGTAGAAAACAAGTGCTGTTGCTTTTTTGCCCTGCCCAGCTCGTCCATCATCGCATTTAGCTCTTCTTCGCTGTATTGACGGGTGAGGCGTATGGCTGTTTGGCTCTTTACGGTATATGTGTCTTGTATGTTTTCGCTGATGTATGCCGCTTTTTTGTCTACCAAGGTTTTGATTGCAGTTACGGCATTCGATATTCCCGCTTGCTTTTCTATCTCGGCTATCGTTTTGGCTTTGTCGGGCGACAGGCAGTAGAATACTTTCTGTTCGTTGGCGGTAAGCGGTTCGGAAGTCTCAAAGTCGGCATTGAGTAAAACGTGAGTTTCGCTTTCCAGTTTCAGGGCTGAGGGTAGTGCCGCACGATACACATCGCCCAGCGAACACATATAATACATAGCCACCCATTCCCAGAACTTTAGCTGGAGAGGGGTGGCTATAGGATATTCTTCGAGCACGGTAACAATGTCTTTTACCGGCTGTGATAATTTTTCTTTTTCGTATATCTGAAAAACAATGGCTGTGTAAAACTTCTTTTTGCCAAACTGGACAATAACTCTACTCCCTGCGTATACCGATTTTTTAAATTCTAAAGGAATAGCGTAAGTGTAAGTCCCTTGTAGCGGCAAGGGTAATATTACATCAGCATACAACATTTTTGTTTATCAGAAGTAGTAATTGAGTCCTACGGTCCAGTATTGGTTTTTCTTGTTTTGGAACGTATCGGCATCCATGTATTCTTCTTTATAATTGTTAGTCAGGTCGCCACGGAAGTACATTCCCAAATCGATGTTTCTGAATAAAGTAACTCCTGCTCCTGCACCCAATCCGAAGATAAAGTTTTTGTGCTTGAAAGCGTTAACCACTTCATTTGCATTTTTAGCATTGTCGTCACCCACTTTCACATTGCCATATACTCCACCTGTAACAAACAAGCCCAAAGGACCTAGCTTGATACGTTGCTTTAAGTTGATGGGCACGCTTATATAATTATAGTCGGATAGAGACGCATTGTCTTGCTTTTCACTGATCTTATATTCTTTATGTCCGTACAGAACAGAAATGTCTCCCCCGAATCCCGAAATAGGAACTACAAATTCGGCGGTAGGGCCTATCTGGAAGCCTAATCGGTTGCTGGCCTTCAATATATCGGTATTCAGCTTGTTGCTGGCTACATCTACACCTCCCCTTACACCTAAACGAAACTGGGCTGAGGCAGTATTAATACTCAGTACACAAATAAGTACAAAGAGTGCTAGCGATACTAATTGTTTTGTTTTCATACGTAATACCTTTTATTAACTCTTTTTTTATAACACATAAATAGAGAGAGAAGTTCGTTTGTGCCCGATTGTTTTATAAAATGTTTTCTGAATAAATTGGTGGAATTTCTGATTTTCGAAAGTATTCTGATATTCATTACTCGCATTTTACAGTTTACGAAAATAGTTAAAATTTACAAACAAACAAATTATATGTAGATAATTTTTAATGATTTGTTTATAAGTTGATTACATACCCTTCGATATGCGATGTTTAGTATGGCTTTAGATCAACTTTTAGATATAAACTACACAGTATAACCGTTGTTATAAACTATCTTTCGGGGAAATATCGTAAGAACTCCTCATGTTTATAACGCTATTCGAACCGGCATATTGTTTATTTGTAGTTAAAGAAAGGGTTAAAATGTATTCTTGTCTTCTCTCATACTCCATAACTTCTGCATAACAAAAAATACAGTAACCCTACAAAGAAAACGGAGTGAAACGATCCGTTGCACGAACGGGGTCTCACTCCATTTATGAAGATTAATGTATTTTCTTTTTTAGAACTTGAGGCTTACACCCGCCATGAAGTTAAAGCCTTGTAGCGGATATCCGTATTGTAACTCATACTTCTGGAAAAGCACGTTGTTCAATCGTCCGTTTACGGCTATATAGTCATTTATCTTATATTCGGCTCTGAAGTTCAGTTCTTTTATATCCTTCATATTTGCAATCGTCCATGCGGTAGTACTTGCGTTTGAGGCAAGAGCCTTGCGTCCGCCTGCATATAGATAATTCACCGATAGGGTAAGGTTGTTGATTGGATTAACGTCAGCGTTAAACTCGGCAGTGAATGTAGGACGTCCCCACGGTTTGGTATCAGGCAACGTCTCAGCATCTATCACTTGCACATACGGTTCGTGATATTTCACATTGTAGAAGTAGGCAGTCATACGAGCCGAAAGGTCGGTGTATGGGATCAAATTGGTTTTCAGCAACCCGCCGATGTGTCCTGTAGAGATGTTAGCATATACAGGGCTTCCAACATTTCCCCATCCTTCTTCTTTATAATAGTTGTATACATAGAGGTGGTCTCTTCTTACGTGCTTGTATCCGGCAAAGAGGTCAAACTCTAAACCACTGACTACACCCGAACGGAATCCGATCTTGGCATCGTAATATGTTTTTGAATATTCGATGCGGGTGCTAGGGTCTGCATAACGGTTTTCTTGCAAAATGTCGAGGAATGTATTGTTGTTCACTCCTCCGCCTACTTCGGCATAAAGCGTGTTTACTTCGTAGAAGCTGACGCTTGCTTTTACATTGGGTGAAATAGCAAAAGCCGTTTTCACGTCAAACAATGCACTCAGGTTTGCTCCTAAATCGGCATTCCAGTTTGCTCCCTGAAACTTGATGTATGGTGTACCTGTAATATTTGTATATCCGTGATGGGCATTGGGTAGGTAATCGGTTTTGTTGCTGAACGATTGGTTCAATATCATTCCTTTTATCCCTACTTGCTGATCGGCTCCAAATTCTGTATACAGGTTTAGGTCGGCATTGATAATGCCCCCTTTTACTCCGTCATCCGCTTTTTGGCGACCATACTTATTTGTGAAATAATTGTAGCTCACATTTCCGTCATACTTGATCGGGCCTTCGTTCTCTTCTCTCGATTTCAGTCCTGCTCCGATCTTAAACACATTTACGCCTTGCTTGCTGTCTACATCGAACGGATATACGGCAGACGATGTGATCGGAATAAAGCTGTTTCCATAATAATTGTAAGATGTATTATAGAACGATGCTCCTACCGATAAGACAGAAGGGTCGAACGTGTGTTGATATTTCAGGTTGCCTCCTGCATGCATATACTTGGCTTTTACATCTTTGCGGGCATAGTCGCTACCGTTGATATAGTCTACTGTAGAGCCTGTTGCGCTATATGTGCCAAAAAAATCGAGTCGGTCGTTGTCTCCGTTAACAAGTCTGTACCCGAGAGCTCCATCTATATTTCCACCTGTGCCTAAGCCCAATACCGCATATCCACGTTTCTTGTCGAAGGCTACATCTGTTTTGATGTCGCCCGATGCCGAAGCTCCCAGTTTGTTGTTGTCCAACCTGATCTGAGGGGTATTGCTCTCGAACTTGATTTCTTTTGGTTTGATAGTAGGGGCGTAGATATCGGGTTGTGTATTTACTTTCGATGCTTCTTGCATTGTAGGTACATAGTCTCTTTCGAGCATCACCTGACGAGTGATGGTAGAGTCTTTTTGTGCCGAAACTGTCAGGCTTATTATTCCCAGTCCTATGACCAATAATGATTTATATGTTGTTTTCATACGTTTTAATTCTGATTTGTTCATAAGTTATTTTAAAGCTGACAAGCGTTCGTCTATCATTGTTTTTATATCGGCTTCGCTGCCTTTATAATTTGCCTGAAGGCTTTCGAGATACTGACGTGCCGAGAATTTATCACCTTTGGCAACATAAGCATCCGACAATACTACCACCGCACGTGCCATCCAATATTGGTATGGTGTACCTTCTTTCATAAAGGCAAGCACTTGTTTCTCGGCTTTGTCGTACGATTTCCACTTGTAATACATGTCAGCCAGTAAGAACTGAGCTTCGGCTCCGAATGCGCTGCGAGTATCTTTGGCTACTGCCTGCAAGTCTGTGGCTGCTTCGTCGTTCTTCTTTAGGTTGATATACGATTTTCCTCTGTAGAATCTGGCTTCGTTAGCTACGGCAGGGGCTGCTTTTGCTCCTTGCAATATTTTGCTTGCGGCAGCTACCACCTCGTTATCTTTTTTGAGGAGATAAGCACAACGCAACATACCCAGTTGGGCAATGTCTTTGTTTTCGGTATTGGATGCCACCATATTCAGGTGCTCGTAAGCGGCATAGGCAGCCTCATAGTTTTTGCGGTCGAACTCTATTCCCGATGCAAACACCAAGGCATTGGCAATGTATTTCGGGTTGTTTGAGTTTATAACTTCATTGAAGTGGGTGAGTGCTTTATCGAAATCCTTGGCTTCGAATGCCATATCGCCCAGATAGAAGTGTGTATCGCTTGCAAATACCCCGTTAGGATATGCTTGCAGGTATTTGTTGAATGCTGTTTTCGACTCATCTTTGCGGCCTTTCATATATATGTTTTCGGCAGCCAGATAGGTGAGTGAGTCCTGACGGTTGGACGAAAGGATTGTGCCTTTACCCAACGAGTTGACGTATGAAGCATAAGAGCTGATATCGTTCATATCCTTATAAACCGCCTCTAGGCTTTCTATGGCAGTACGTGCTTCTTCCGAATTCGGATAGTTGGCAATTACCTGCTTGTAGGCTTCTGCCGACTTGCGAGGGTTGTTGGTGTTGAAGTATAATTGTCCGAGTTGTACTCCGGCTTTTTGTGCCAGATTGGATTTCGGATGGTCTTTTAGCATTTTTTCAAGCACCGATATTGCCTCCTGTTCCTTGTTTTGCATTACCAATGCACGGCTCTTTTCGTACAGTGCATCGTCTATGTATTGCGAGTTCGGATATTTTGCCATCATACTGTTCAGTGCCGTTACTTTTCCCGAGTAGTTGCGTTGTAATCCCAACACAAATGCTTTTTGGAATTCAGAGTAATCGGCATTCTCAGGGTTTGAAGATACGGCTTGCGCATAATATCTTTCTGCCTCTGAAAAGTTTCTATTGTAGAGGTTTATATCCCCGATGCGGTTGAGGGCATCGGAATAGTTTGGCGATTGCTTGCTTCTTTCTGCCGAAATATATTTCTTGAAGTTATTCAAAGCAGAAGAATAAACTTTGTCCTGAAACTGTGCGTAAGCCAAGTTGTATAGAGCAAGCGGATAATTGTTTTGCGAAGGGGAAGCCTGACCAATGTAAGCCGTATAATCTCTGGCTGCAGAGCCATAATCGGTACTGCGATAGGCTATGTCTCCCCGCCAGAAGTATGCTTCGTTGCGTACGTCGGCATTGTAGCTACCCATATTGATGGTTGCATTGAAATCGTTGGCGGCAAGGTCGTAACGCTTGTCGATGAAGTTTTGCACACCCGACTGGAATAATATAATTTGCTTAGCTTCCAATATCTGACGATCGGGCGACTTGATGCTGTTGATGGCAGCAAGGGCAGTGCTATAGTTTTTGGACGAAAGCAATGTGGAAGCCAGAGCTCCGCTTACTGCGCTCGTATATTTCGAATTTGGATACTGAGCAAGGAAACGTTGCGATGCTGTGATAGCTTCGCCAAAAGCACCTCCTCCGTCTCTGTTGCGTATCATTACGTTGTTGTATAATGCACCTTCGCTGATAGAAGGGTCGAACTCGGATCGTGCGGCAGCTTCAAAAGCCATAACGGCATTCTGTGTGTCGTTTAGTTTCAGATAAGACTGTCCCAGAAGCATCTGTCCAGCCTGTCCCAGTTTGTCGGTTGTCGAAGCTACATCTTTCAGCGCTTCTACGGCATTGCCATACGCACCTGTTTGGTAGTACGCTTCTGCCAGTTGATACATATCTTCACGGAAAGGTGTAGATGTCGTGGCACGATATTGCTCATAGTTACGGATGGCATTTTGTATGTTGCCAAGGCGGTAATAGCTGCTGCCTAGCAGGCGATATACTTCTCCGATGTTTTTACTGCCCGGATATGACGAGATAAAGTCTTGTCCTTCGCTTATCGTCCCGTTCATATTGCCTTGCAGAAACTCACTTTGTATGAGGAAGAATGTTGCATTCTCCTTATATTCGGGTTTGCTTTTCAGCTTTCGGAATGTAGCGATAGCCTGATCGTATTCTCCTTCCTGAAAATTGGCATAAGCCAGATAGTAAGATGCCGGTTCTGCATATTTTTTACTATTGCGAGACAATAGTCCGAATAGGTTTTTAGCTTCTTTTCTGTCTCCCTTTTGGAGGCTGGCATACGCCATGCGGTAGCTGTAGTCTTCTTGTTCGCTTACCGATAGATAATCGATATCCACTTGTGAAAACCAATGAAGGGCTTTGTTCCAATCTTTTTGTTGAAAATGAATTGATCCTGTAAAGAAACTGATCTGGTTGCGGTGATAAGATTCAGGATAATCGTCAAGAAAATCTTTCAAAATTGTTCCGTCACCGGCTTTGCCCTGATAAAATAAGGAGCTGACAATCATATAGTCTGCTTCTTCCATCAGTTTTATATCTTTCGACTGGTTCTTAAATTCTTGTAGTGTATTGATACATCCTACATAGTTATTGTTTAAGAACATTTCTTTGCCTTGCGAAAATAGCCTTCCGGGCAATTCTGTGTACACTGACTTCTGAGCGTGAGCCAAATGTAAGCCCGATGCAAGGGTGATAACTAATAGCAGTTTTCTCATATTTTCATTATTTTGATTTCCTGTATTACTTCTTTTACCGAACGTAGCCCAAACAGGTCGGGGTTAAGCTCTGATATTTTTATAAATTGAAGGCTGGCGACATCGTCCTCAGCTTTTATGTTCTGCATATCGTCTACTTTGCACAGGTAAACCAGATCGAGGGTATGCACTTCAAATCCTGAGTATACGTATGTATTGGGGATAGAGAACATATATTTTGCTTGCGAAACATGGAGCCCTGTTTCTTCTTTTACCTCTCGTATAACAGCTTCCTCTCCTGTTTCGTTCATGTCTACAAATCCGCCGGGCAAGTCGAATGTTCCCTTTGCAGGGTCGTGAGCCCGTGTTGCAACCAGCAGCTCATCATTACTGTTGATAATAATGGCTATTGTGGAAGAACTGGGGTTGAAGTAATAAACGAAGCTACAAGTCTCACATCTTTTCGATTTGAAATTATTCTCCACAAAATGGCTTGAACCACATTTTGGGCAAAATTTGAATTGATGTAGTGGATGCATGTTTTGAGTTTAAAGTTATGAGTTTAAGTTATATTGTAAATCGATACAGGCCATAAGCTCTTTACAGATTATTGCCATTTGTATCCTGCTTTTTTGTATTCTTCTGCTACCAGAACAAGTTCGTTGTACCAATCTTCTCCGAAACGACGGATAAGCGGTTCTTTGAGGAATTCGTAAACTTTCAATCCTTCCTTCTTACCCAGTAATACAGCCGCTTTGCAGATCGACCACCGATGATAATTAACGGCGGTGAAGTCTTTATATTTTTGCAAGCGGATAGGGTACAGATGGCAGGAGATGGGTTTGTAAAAGTTGGTACGACCTTCGCGGTATGCTTTTTCGATAGCACATTTGCAGATGCCTTTTTCGTCGTAATAGGTAAACACACAGTCTTTTCCGTTTACGATAGAGGTTACCATGTCTCCATCGTGGTCGCGATATGCTACTCCATGCTCTTTAATTACTGCTTGGGCAGCGGGCGACAGGTCGTCCCAGACCTCAGATAAGAGGTCTTCTATTATCTTTACTTCGTCTTCTTCGAGAGGTGCACCGGCATCGCCTTCTACGCAGCATTCGCCCATACAGGCTGAGAGGTCGCATAGGAAATTTTCTTCGATTATATCTGATGCGACTATTGCATCGCCAATTTGAAACATTTATTTATTGTTATGTTTTTAAAAAAATATTTAGCAAATATAGATGTTTTTATAGCAGCACACAATTGGCTAAAGTCCTATTTCCCGAAAAAACAGGGTTTCTTTAACACTATTTGATTAAATCGCAGAATGTATTTGCCTAATGTCGGAAATTCTCTTATTTTTGCAGTGATTTTATCGGAAACAATAGTGAAGATAAGATGTATGGCGCAGTAGTTCAATGGATAGAATAGAAGTTTCCTAAACTTTAGATTCGGGTTCGATTCCCGGCTGTGCTACAGGGAAAGTCGCTGATGAAGCGGCTTTTGTTGTTAGAAAGCCTTTCTACATTAATCTTCGGATTGCAAATCCGAAGAGACGAGGGATAATCAAACATAAGCTATTTACTTATTTATTGACATAGTGTTCGTTATCTTTTAGCCACCATTTATCGGCTAATTTCCACTCTCCATCTGAGGTTTCTGTATATTCCGAATAGTCATTGAATGATTCCCATCCGTTCTTTACATATTTCTCGTTTATAACCATTTGTCCATCTCCATGGCTAAAATCGAAGGTGTAAGGCAAACGATCATCTCCCCAAATGCATTTTTTAGATGTTTTAGTTATGTAATTTGTCCATGTGCCTACAAATGTTCGATTATAATAAAAATCCGCACCACTTAACGTATCATCAAGACCCACCATCTGTTTAGCTGTATCAAAATATATTAAACAGTCGGTAATGCCTTTGAAGAATCCACTATATCTTTGTAAACTATCTTCATATAGGGTGTATTTGGCTACTAAAGATCCACATTCAGAAAAATCAGAATAATTACAATCACTATTGCATGTTAATCTTAATAGTTCTATTTCTCCCGAAAAGTTACAAATGGTATTATTAACTTTTGATTTTCCTTTAACAAAATAGATAGCCTCGTTTTTTTTACTTTTCGACACTTCACTTATATGGATTTGTATCCTTTGGTAATTATTACCTATAATTCCATTTTGTAATGGTGCGCCATATAGCATTGAATTGAGAGCTGTCCACATAGCGCTGAAGTCGTATGATAAAAATTCGCTTAACTGATTTTTTGAATTATTTTCTATACAATACTTCAGATAATCCTGACTAAAATCTACTTGATTTTCGTCTACATATTTTGATAGATATCTACTGTAATATGGATCTATTTGGTTTTCTATATCACTTTCTTGTGCCAATATTGGTAGATTAATGAAAAGCATCACAAATAAGAAGAGACTAACTATTAATTTTTCTTTCATTATTTATTGTTTTTGCAAATCTAATTATTTCTTCGGATTCAATTTAGTATTCAAAAGAATAAATAATTTAAAATAAATAGTATAACACCTTGATATAGATTGCTCAAATAGCTTTATGTCCAATAATATAAGCTAGTATTGCAAATGTGAGAAGTGAGATAAGAATAAATAAACCAATAAAAGTAAAAACAATATTATAACTTGTTCCTCCTATTCTTCTCAAATAGTCTATCCGGTCATTTAAAATGGGGTAGTTTGCTTGTGCTTTTTGCATTTCTCTAATCGACTTCTTTACATATAAGTAGTTTCCTGTCAATCCAAGAATTAGGGACAATGTAAATATGCTTAATGATATGCCTATAAATATAGCAAGAGATATTCCTATCAATAAAGAAATAGCAAATTCTAAATACATTTTACGGTAAGCTAGCCACAGTATACTAAAAACGAAAGCATAAAGATTAAATATCAACTTTTTTCCATTCTTTATTTTCTCTAAACAGTTTAGATAATAGAAGGAATTATTTCCATAAAAAATAGAATATAGCACCTCCTCTTCAAATTGCTCACCTGTAATTTGAGTTTGCTTGTCTTTCATCATATTTTTTGAAGCCACAACTTAATATTGTACCTATAAAACAATAGGTACAATATCTTACTACAGTAAGTTTTTAAAAAACTACCCTCTATCATTAGAGTTTTCATCCGGATTAATTCTGTTTGTGGCAGCCTTTACCGATTTTTCGGAGCTAGGTACAGGATTTTTGATGTTTTTTACTTTTCGGGCATGTTCGTATCCCTCAAATTTATGATCTTTGGATTGTGTCTTTGATATATCTTCTTTCATGGTTCAATAAATTTAATGTTCGACATACATAGACTAAACAAAACGAATCGGAATAATGTTCTCGGTTCGTTTATTATCTATCTGTATAAAAACAAAAAGGCTGTCATCACGACAACCAATCTTCAATTTTATAACCTAAAGTCTAATACCATGAAAAATACATTACAAAGATAAATCCTGTTTCATATAAATACAATACCATATTTATGGTAAATTGTTAAGTTATTGATAAGAAGTAATCTGGCTTTTACAAGGCAAGAGATCAAAAAAGCGGCTAAAGGTGTTAAGATTCTTATTTTCATGCACTACCAAGAAACAATTTGATGTTAAGGGCTGTTCTAAGATAATACAGTTTTAATTGCTAATCTAATAAATACTACCATGCTTAACGATGACGATAAATTGAAAAATAGGTCTATGCTCGATAGCAGGCTGGGGGCCCCTATGAAAAAAGTAGAAGGATTGAGTAGTGACATGAAAAAGGCAGAGTCGGAACATCTTCATGCCTTCCGCGGAGATATTACCATAAAAGATAGTAAAGAAGACGATCA